>NZ_JBIRBA010000052.1:0-31056 GCF_044326345.1 Actinomadura sp. 9N215
GGTAGTCGGCGCGGTCCGGGTTCAGCCGGTGCAGGAACCACAGGCTCCGCTGACGGACGGCCAGCTCCCCGAGTCCGAGAATGCCGGCGAGGACGCCCGCGACGACGCGTTCCCGGCCGGGCGCCGCCGGACGTCCCTCCCCGGCGGACAGCGCGGACGGCGCGGACGGCGCGGGCGGCGGGAGGGCGCGCCAGTCGACCTTGCCGTTCGGCGTCGTCGGCAGCGCGTCCAGCGGGACGATCCGCGCCGGGACCATGTACCGGGGAAGCCGCTCCAGCAGGAGGCCGCGCAGGGTGTCCTCCGCGAGGTCCGTCACCGCGTACGCGTACAGGCGTTCCGCGACCGGGACGGCGTCGGCGACCACCGCGCACGCCGCGACGCCGGGGACGTCCGCGAGGGCCGCCTCGACGTCGCCGAGTTCGACCCGGTGCCCGCGGAGCTTGATCTGCCGGTCGGCCCGCCCGACGAAGTCGAGGGCGCCGTCGGCGGCGCGCCGCCGGACCAGGTCGCCGGTGCGGTAGAGGCGCCCGCCCGCCCCGAACGGGTCGGCGACGAACGTGGCCGCGGTGAGCGCCGGGCGGCCGAGGTAGCCGCGGGCCACTCCGGCGCCGCCGATGTACAGCTCGCCCACGACGCCCGGCGGGACCGGGCGCAGCCCGCCGTCTAGGACGTGGACGGTCGTGGCGTCCAGCGGCACCCCGATCGAGGGTGCGCCGGAGCCGTCCAGTTCGGCCGCCGTGGACCATACGGTCGTCTCGGTCGGGCCGTAGAGGTTGGTGAGGGAGCCGGTGCGCTCGGCGATGCGGCGGGCGAGCGTCGCGTCCAGCGCCTCCCCGCCGCACAGCGCGCGCAGCGGGCGGCCGGTCCATCCGCTGTCGAGCAGGAGCCGCCAGCCGCTCGGGGTGGCTTGGACGACGTCGATGCCGCGCTCGTCGATGAGCCTGGCCAGACGGCGTCCGTCGACGGCGTCCTCCCGCGTCGCGACGACGACCGACGCGCCCGCGGTCAGCGGGACGAGGAGTTCCAGGACGGCGATGTCGAAGGCGACGGTCGTGGCGGCGAGGACCCGGTCTCCCGGCGCCAGCCACCGGCGCATGGCGCGGGCGAAGTTGGCCAGGCCGCGATGCGTGACCTGGACCCCCTTGGGGCGTCCGGTGGAACCCGAGGTGTGGATGGTGTAGGCGACCTGGTCCGGAATGGTCACGGCGTCGCCGGACGCGCTCACCGGGGCGTCGGCCGTCCCCGCGATCCGGATCACGGGGACGCCCGTCCGGGGCGCGTCGTCCCGGTCGGTGACGATCACCGCGGGACGGGCGTCGTCGAGGACGAGGGCGAGCCGCGCGGGCGGCGCGTCGGGGTCGAGCGGCAGGTAGGCGCCTCCCGCGCTGAGGACGCCGAGCAGCGCGACGACGAGCGGCGTGTCGCGGTGTACGAACACCCCGACGGTCGTCTCGGGGCCGACCCCGTGGTCGTCGCGCAGCGTCCGGGCCAGCGCGGACACGGCCCGGGCGAGCTCGCCGTAGGTCAGGTCCCCCGACGCGCCGGACACCGCGGCCGCGCCGGGGAGCCGGGCGGCGATCCGGTGGAACAGCACGTGCACGGGCTCCGGCGCGGGACCCGCGATCACCTCGGCCGCGGGGACGGCGGCGGGGACGACGACGGCGGGGACGGCGGCGGCCGAGGTGATCGCGTCGACCGTCGCGGACGGGTCGAGCCGGGCGAGCAGGTCACGGTAGTCGGCGGCGATCCGGACGACGGTCGCGGCGTCGAACAGGCCGGTGTCGTAGGTGAAGGTGACGGTCAGGTTCCCGTCCCGCTCCTTCACCGACAGCCACAAATCGAAGCGCGGCGCCGTCTCCGGCGGGTCCTCGCGGACGGTGCTGAGCCCGGGCACGCCCCACGGGTCCGCCGTCACGCGTTCGTACGCGAAGGCGGCGGCGAGGAGCGGGTCGCGCGCGTCCGGACGGTGGGGCCGCCGCCCGGCGACGACGCGGTCGTACGGGACGCCGGAGTTGCGGCGGGCGTCGGCGACGTTCCGCCTGACGTCGTCCAGCAGGCCGGCCAGGACCGGCGAGCCCGACAGGTCCGTGCGGACCACGAGCGTCTCGGTGAAGAACCCGATGACGCGGTCGAGGTCGGGGTGCGGACGGTCGGACACGAAGATCCCGGTCGCGACGTCGGTGGTGCCCGCGTACCGTCCGAGCAGGATCTGGAAGGCCGTCAGCATCGTCGTGAAGAGAGTCGTGCCGCTGCGGGCCGCCAACCCGCGCAGGGCCTCGGCGAGCTCGGCGGGCAGGTCCGCGCTCACCGCCGCGCCCGGGCCGGGTTCGGCCCCCGGACGGTCCGCGGGCAGGGCGAGCCGCCGGAGCCCGTCGAGGCGTTCGCGCCAGTACCGGGCCCGGTCGTCCCCGGCCCTCGCCACGTGGTCGCGCGACCAGGCCGCGTAGTCCGCGTACCGGGCGGCGGGGGCCGGAAGGTCGGGCGCGGCGCCGGTGCTCAGCGCGCGGTAGGCGCGGCCGAGGTCGGACCAGAAGATCTCGGACGAGTGGTCGTCGAACACCAGGTGATGGACCGCGACGGTCAGCAGATGGTCGTCAGGGCCGAGCCGCCGCAACTCCGCCGCGAGCAGCGGGCCGGACGCGGGAGACATCCGCTCGGGGATCGGAGTGAACCGGAACTCCGCCCGCCCGGCCCGCCGCTGCCCGTCGAATCCGATCACGGACCCGAGCGCCTCGTGCTCGGCGACGACCCTGGCGAAGGCGCGTCGCAGCGCCTCCTCGTCGAGCGGGCCCCGCAGGCGCAGCGCCTCGCGGCACAGGTGGACGCCGGGACGCGGGTCCAGCTCGGCGAGGACGAGCAGCCGTTCCTGACCGGGCGACAGCGGGGCGGCGGACCCGTTCGCGGGCGCCCGCGGGATCGGCGCGCGCCCCCGCGCGGCCCACGTCTCGACGGCGGCGGCCATGCCCGCGACCGTCGGATGCTCCACCAGCGCGGACACCCGGACGTCGATCCCGAACAGCGCGCTCATCCGCACCGCGGCCGTCGCCGCGCTGAGGGAGTGGCCGCCCGCGTCGAAGAAGTCGCGGTGGACGCCGATCGACGGCGTGCCGAGCACCTCGGCCCACACCCGCGCGAGGGTCTCCTCCGTCGCGGTCCGCGGCGGGTCGTCCGCCGGGGACGGCTCGGCGGGCGGCGGCGGGAGCGCCCGCCGGTCGATCTTCCCGCTGGCGGTGAGGGGCAGGGCGGGCAAGAACACGTACCCGGCGGGCCGCAGCACGGCGGGCAGCCGGTCGGCGACGCGCTGCCGCAGCGCGGCCTCGAGGCCGGACGGTCCGGCCACGTAGGCGACGAGCCGCGTCCCGCCCGAGCCGCCGGCCGCGACGACCAGCGCGTCCCGGACGCCCGCGTGGCCGCGGAGCGCCGTCTCGGTCTCCGCCGGGTCCACCCGGATGCCGCGGATCTTCACCTGGTGGTCGGCCCGGCCCAGGAACACGATCGCGCCGTCGGGCCGCCGGTAGCCGAGGTCGCCCGTCCGGTACATCCGCTCGCCGGGCCGGAACGGGTTCGCGACGAACCGGGCGGCGGTGGTGGCCGGGTCGCCCAGGTAGCCCCGGGCGAGGCCGACGCCGCCCAGGTAGATCTCGCCGGTCACGCCTCGCGGCACCGGGTTCAGGCCGCCGTCCAGGACGTGCACCGTGTTGTTGTCGATGGCGTGCCCGATCGGCACCGGACCGTCCTCCAGCCCCCACCCGCCGCCGTTCAGCGGACGAGCTCCGCTCGACGTCCCGTTCCGCGCGTCCGCGTCGCGGGCCGGGTGGCAGGTCCAGATCGTCGAGTCGATCGAGACCTCGGTCAGGCCCCACTGGTTGTGCAGCGCGGTCCCGCCGCCGGGGAAGGCGGCGGCGAACGCGGCGACCAGGTCGGACGGCAGCGCCTCACCGCTCGACACCACGCACCGGAGCGCCCGGAGGCCCGCCAGGTCGGACGGGGTGAGCGCGGCCAGGAACGGCCGGAGCATGCTCGGCACGAACTGGACGACGGCCGCCCCGTACCGGACGGCCGCCTCGATGATCGCCCTCGGGTCGCGGTGCAGGCCCGGTTCGAGCATCGCGACCGTCCCGCCCCGCGTCAGCGGCCAGAAGATCTCCACCGCGGAGTCGTCGAACGTGAGCGTCGTCTTGTGCAGGACGGTCTCCCCGGGCGCGAGCGTGTGCCGCCGCTGCATCCACGCCATCCGGTTGGCCCAGCCGCGATGCGTGCTCGCGACCGCCTTCGGCGTGCCCGTGGAACCGGACGTGAAGTACACCGACACCAGGCCGTCCATCGGGGACTCGTCCGGGGCGTCCAGATGATCGGCGGACGCGTCGGCGACGGCGACGACGTCCTGTGGCAGCAGGTGCGCGAGGTGCGGGTCGGTGACGCACACCCGCAGCCCGATCCGTGCGCACAGGTCACCGATCCGCCCGGCGGGCGACTCTGTGTCGAGGGGGACGAAACACCCGCCCGCGCTCAAGATCGCGAGCAACGCGGGCACCAGCCGCGGGCCGCGCTCCATGAGGACGCCGACCGGGACGTCCCGTCCCACGCCGTGCACGGACCTCAGCTCCCCGGCGAGACGCGCGGCGGCCTCGGCCAGCTCGCGGTAGGTCGTGGAGCCCGCGGCATGGACGACGGCGAGGGCGTCCGGCGTGCGCTCGGCCTGGTTCAGGATCAGCCGGTGCAGCGGGAGTCCGGGGACGGCGGTGGCGGGCGGACGCCACCGAGCCTCCTCGTCGCGTGCCTCGGCGTCCGGCAGCAGCGGGACGCGGTGGACGGGCGTCCCGGGTTCGAGCCGCTCCAGGAGGTGGCGGTACCGCTCGGCGAGGACGGGCGCGGGAATCCCGCCGAGGAGGCCGGCCCGGTGCCCGAAGGCCGCCCGTGTCTCCGTCGCGCGGTAGGTCGTCATCGGCTCCGCCGCCGGTGCCTCGACGGTGTTTCGCAGCACGTCGGCGAAGGCCGGCCGGCCGGACAGGTCGCTGCGCAGGATCGTGTCGCCGTCCGAGGTGGCGGGCGCGTCGGTGCCGAGGTGGCGGCCGAGGAGGACGTGGAACGCCGCCCGGCGCAGCACCGCCTGGTCCGTCCCGGGGAAAACCGCGTTCATTCGCGCGACGACGGAATCCGGGAAATGGACTACGTATTCGTCGGCCGCGGCGTCCATTATCTGCTCCCGGACGTCGCAGAATTCCCACGCCGCGTCAACACGCTGAGATCGTACGCGACGGAACCGTACGTGACCAGAGCGTTTCCAGGCCGCCCGCGGTCCTTTCCTGGCCGTCCCGGACCCGCCATTCCCGGTTGACAAAGAGCTCGGATCGGGCTCGATGGGCGGTCGACGACGTCCTCGATCGCCCGCTCGACGTGCCCGCTCCCGCTCCTCCATCGCCCGGTGCGGCGCGGCGCTCCGCATCCGGGCGGCGCGGTAGAGGGCTCTTGTCCTGTCAATGCCCGGTGCCGTACCTGTTCCGGCCTTCCTGGATGGTGAAGGCTCTACCAGATGTGGGACGCGGCTGATCCGCCGAGCAGGTGATCGTCGTAGGCAATGAATTGACAGCGCTAGACCTGTCCCCTGGTTCCAAGGTGAGAAGTGATGAGGACGTCTGGACCACGTGCGGCGATGGCCGTCGCCATTATCGGGCTCGCCTTCACCATGGCGGCATGCTCCAGCGGCGGCGGCCCTGCAGAGCCGGTCGCGGAACCGTCGAGCCAGGCCCCGACCACCGCGACGTCCCCTTACAGGACGAGCGGCGACGGCCAAGTGGTCGTGGCGGAAAAGGGCTTCTCCATGATCGCCAGCCACAATGATCTCCCCCGGCTCTCCTACGGTGTCGTGCTGGAGAACCGCAACCGGAAGGCCGTGGCATTCCCGGCCTACACCGTCAGTTTCATCGACGCCGCGGGAACCCGGATCGGTGATGACGTCGTCACAACATCGCCACCGCGGATCCTCCCCGGCGGGCGCTACGGCGTAGGCGGAACCATTCCCCAGGCCGCGGCCCGGAAGGTGGCCGACCTCAGGCTCACCGTGACCGAGACCACGTGGGTGCCCACCAACGCCGAAGGCAGGTTCACCGGACTCGTGGCGAGCCAGGTCAGAACACAACAAGCCACGCGGCCTGCGGACGGTGGCCGCACAACTCTGACCTTCACCATCGATTCCGCCTTCGCCAAGCCGATTCCCGGCGTCGACGCGTCGGTCGTCTTCCGTGACGGCGCGGGACGGATCATAGGCGGCGTCGATCACGTCACCAGCCGAGCCGACTTCGACGGGGTCGACGTTCCGCCAGGCCGCTCCGACCATGAACTGACGCTGAAGGAGGACGCCCCCGCCGGTGTCGATGAAAGCCGCACCGAGGTCTACGTATTTCCCAACAGCTGGCCGGCACCCTGAGCCGCCTGCCCATCCTTGTCTCGGCGTCCGACCGTGTCGGAGTTTCACCCACGGAGTGGAGCATGTTCGAGAACCTCGGCCTCGACTCACGTCTCGAAACCGTTTACCGAGCCCTTCTCCTGAATCCCGAGTGGGGGTCGGCCGACGTCGCGCGGTACCTGGTCATGCCGGAACAGGAGATCAGGGATCTGCTGGACAGGCTCGTCGAGCTCTCCCTGCTCCGGCCGTCGGAGGCGGGGCAGGTCCTGCCCGTCAATCCCGAGTTCGCTCTGCCGGCCCTACTCCACAGGCATGAGGAAGAGCTGCTCGAACGCCGGCAGCGGATCGAGCTGACGCGGGCGGCCATCAGCGCGATCGGCGAGGAGTACAGGGCCGCTCGCTCCCGCGAGGAGCGTCTGGAACGGCTGGACGGCGTCGAAGCCGTCCGGCTCCGGCTTGAGGAATTCGCCCACGACGCCAGATTCGAGTGCCTGTCGTTCCAGCCCGGGGGCGCCAAGAGCCGGGACGCCATGGAAGCGAGCAAGGAACTGGACGTACTCGCGATCGAACGCGGCGTCAGCATCCGCAGCGTCTACCGAGAAAGCATCCGGAACGACCGTGCGACGCTGGAATACGTATCCTGGCTGGCCGGCATCGGCGCCGAGAGCCGTACGTCGCCGACACTTCCTCTCCAGCTGGTGATAATCGACCGGCGGGTGGCGTTCGTTCCCCTGAGTCCCGAGAACGCCCGGCTGGGAGCCGTGCAACTGGACAGCCCTGGAGTCGTGTCAGCGCTCTTGGCTCTGTTCGAACTCGTCTGGTCGGCCGCCGTGCCGATAGGAGAGAATCCGACAAAGGATGATGACGGCCTTTCGCCCGAGGAAAGAGCACTTCTGCGGCTGCTCCTCCAGGGCTGCACCGACGAAGGCGCGGCCCGCCGGCTGGGAGTCTCCCTCCGTACCGTCCGGCGCAGGATGTCGGTCCTCCTCGACCGTCTGGACGCCAAGAGCCGTTTCCAGGCGGGCGCCTACGCCGCACAACGCGGCTGGGTGTGACGAAGGCGCATACTCGCATACTTGCTCAACACGAATTGGCCGGGGCCTTCTCCGTCCGCAAAGCACTGCCCCACCAGCCTGCCGTGACGAGGATCGCGACGACCGCCATGGCGGCGACCACCATGGTCGCCGAACGCGCGGCGCCGAACGTCGAGATGAGGTAGCCGCCGAGGAGTCCGCCGAAGGGAACCCCGCCGAACACGAGGAACAGGCCCACGCTCGTCACTCTGCCGAGCAGTCGCGACGGAGTGACGCGGTTGAGGTAGATGCCGGCGACCACGCTGGTCAGCGCACCCGTCAGGCCGATCACACCCCAGCCCAGCAGGAATACCGGCGGTCGCTGGAACAGCGCCATCGCGATGCCGACTCCCACCCATGACCATGCGGCCGCGAGATAGATGCCGATCGGGCTCATCGATTTCAGAAGCCGCGGGGCCGCATAGGAGCCCACCACGCCGCCGACCCCCGACGAGGTGACCATGATGCCTATCGAAAGGCTTGAGGAGCGGCCGTCGACCGCGATGCTGATCATCATGAGGAGAACGACCTGGCCGAGAATGTTGAAGATACTGCTGACGAGTACCGCAAGGCGAAGGAAAGGCTCGCGGAGAAACCAGCCGATCCCTTCGGAGAAGTCCGCCAGCATGCCCCGTTCTTCCGGCTCCGCGGGTGTCCCGCCCTCGGGCACAAGCCTGTTCGTCTTCATGAGACCGACCGCGGTGAGGGAGACGAGGGACGACAGGGCGTCACCGGCGAAGGGCAGCATCCGATCGATGCCGAACAGGAGGCCGCCGAGCGGCCTGCCGAGCATGTTCGCCGCGTGCACCCGCACCTCCATCCGCGAAACGGCCTCGTCCAGGTGCCGATCCGGCACGATCTGGGGCACCGCCGCGTACTCCGCCACGTTGTGGAGAACTCCGAACAAGCCGTCCACTCCGGCGACGACGACGAGCACCCAGAACCGGACGTCGCCCGTGAGCAGGAACGCGGCGAGCACGGCCAGGGCGGAGCAGCGGACCGCCTGGCAGACGAGCATGACCGTCCGGCGGTCGCACCGATCGACGAGCACACCCGCGGGCAGTTGCATGAACAGCTTGGGAAAGGTCGCGGCGAAGGCCACCCAGCCCGCCCGCATGGGCGACTCGAACTGGGCCAAGCACAGCAGGGGGTAGGAGACCGCGGCGGCCACGCTCCCCAGCTGTGAGATCGACGAACCGGCCCAGAGCAGCCCGAAGTCGCGCCGCCACCTGGCCTCCGACCGCGGTTCGCGGGTCGTCGCCGCGGCGAGGGTCATCCCGGACCGCGCCTCCCCACGTGAGCGAGGAGGTCCGCGCGGACCCGGTCCTGGACGTGCGTGATGAGCTTCAGCAGGTCCGGGCAGTAGACCGAGGGGTTGAGGAACCCCGTCCCGGCACGGTATCGATGCGGATAGTAACCGCCGCCGCACACGTCACGGACCGGGCACGACCGGCAGTCGTCCGCGAGCGCGGCCACGCCGATCTGCCGTGCGACGACCGAGGGGTGGTCCAGTGCCAGATCGAACGGATGCTCCGCCACGTTGAGACCGGTCTCGGGCGCGCCGGCGTAGGCCGACTTCAGCGTGTCGACCTGCTCAAGAGTGCCGTCGGTCTCGATGACGAGCAGGCCGACGGGCCCCAGCCCGATCCCCTCGAATCGGACGGGACGACCGAGTAGCAGCCGGAGGACGCCGTCGAGAAACCGAACCGAGGGTTCTCCGTGCGGGGCGCCGTACCAGCGTTCGAACACGGCGATCAGCCAGTCCGCATAAGGCGTCAGCGCCGGATCGGTGCTGCGGCGGGGCGGCGGGGCGTCCCAGGTTCCGTGGGGCAGCAGGAAATCGATGCGCGGCGGGCTCCATTCGGCCAGTGCCTCGTAGGTGCGAATCGGGTCGTTGTCGAGGTCGATCGTGCACAGGAGCCCGGCGAAGAGGTCGCGATGGGCATCGGAGCTCAGCAACCGGAGCCCTTCGGCGACCCGATCGTGGCTCCCTCGCCCGCTGGCATATCGGCGGTGCCTGTCGTGCCCGGCCGAATCGCCGTCAAGGCTCACCCCGACCCGTATTCCGTGTTCGTGGAAAACCTTGAGGAATCTCTCGTCGATCAGCACTCCGTTGGTTTGAACACCGATCTCCACGGTCGTGTCCGGGCCGACCGAGCGGCGAATCTCCTGCGCGAAGAACTCGAACGTGCCCGCACCTGCCAGCATCGGCTCGCCACCGTGCAGGACCACCCGTACCGCCGGGATTTCATGCGACCGTGCGTGTTCCGCGATCCGCCGGCAGGTGTCGATGATCGTGTCCCGGCTCATCACGACGGGACGCGTCCGCCAGCTCTGGTCCGCCATCTCGTACATGTAGCAGTAGTCGCATGACAGATTGCACCGGCTGTGCACCTTGACGACGAATTCCTCGAACGGAAGAGGCCGCCACCCCTGCCGCCGAACCTCCGACAGATCCAGCAGATCGTCGGGCCATACAGGAGTGGCGACCATCTTCGGTCCTTTCCAGGTCAGGATTCGCGGTTAGATGAACGAGTCGTGCCAGCCGCGACGGCTCTCCTCGCCGTCCAGCGCCTCCTGCAGCGCCGGCGGCAGTCCGTCGAGGTCCGCGTGGGCCTCTGCCGCTTCTGCCATGTTCTCGAGGTCGGGCATGACGTCTCCTTCCGAAGGTTCAGGAAAGCGGAGAACGCTTCCTGGTCGCCATGCTGGCCCACCCCTGCGGAGCATTGAAGTGCTTCCGCATGACACAAAGATGCCCTGACATCAACCTGCCACCCGACCATTGCACCGAGCGCCGGATCATCTCTATGACGACCATCCGGCCGCCCGCCAATGCCGAAGGCGATGCCCTTCATTTCCGGTACGGACTACGGGCAGCGCTTCCAGGCGAGGTGGTAGGTGGTCTTCAGACTGTTGTCGATGGTGGCCATGGTGATGAAGCTGACCTTCGACGGGTCTGAGGCTCCCTTGTCGACCCGCAGTTCGGTGAGGACGTTGAAGTTCCGCTCCTCGCCGCACTCCTTGAAGACGAGCTGGTCGTCCGGCGTGCGGTCGACGAAGTCCCAGTCGCCATCGTAGGCGCCATTCAGGGTGTGCGGAATCAGCCAGGTATCCGAATGCCCCTGGAACGAGTGGCCGGCCCTGTGAATGGCTTTCGCGCCACTGGCCAGCAAGGCGTGACCGCGGTGGTCCGTCGACGAGATGGCATAGGTGTGGCTTCGCGGGACGTGCACCTTCAGGACGACGAGGCAGTTCTTGCGGGCGTCGAGGGGCTTCGATGAACCACCCGTCCGCGCCACGTAGTCGCTGTAAGTGACGGTGAACGCCTCATCGCCCTCTGAGACGGTCGCGAAGACGGTGTCGGCCCGGCATCCAGAGCCATTGATGGTCGCGATCTCGACGATGAGTTCGCCCGGCCCCCGGACGTGGCGCGGTTCGGCCGCGGCCCGCGCGACCGGCGTCGCGGTCACGGCGAGCGCCGCGGCGGCTGCGGCGGCTGCGGCGCAAATGGCCATACCTTTACGCATGTGATTCCTCTCGCATGGTGTCTGGTCGTTCGCGGGCGTCCGGCCGTGGACGCCGGGCGCCGTGCTGGTCAGCCGCCGACGGCGATGGCGGGACGGAAGCTGGTCGAGGCCCCCGGGACCTGCTGCGGGCCGCTCCATGAGCTTCCGTTGAAGGTGTTCCACCAGATCTGCTGGTCTCCCTCGACGCCCTTCCAGACCATGAGGATCGTCTGGGCGGTGGACGCCCGCTCGCGCGGCGCGGCCGAAGAGGGAGCCTGGAGAACACCAGCCGCCAGCGCGAACGCGGCCACCAGGAAACCCACCCGTTTGATCTTCCCCACGGGATTTACCTCCTTTGGACATGGCAGCCGGATATGGCCACCGAACCCGTCAAGGTCGAGGCAGCCAGCTCGGTTACCTGGCTGCGCGACGGGTCAACAGAATGGCTGTCGAGGACTGCAATTCTGAGCGCTGCTCCGCCCACGAGAATTGATCAGCACCGCCGCCTCCTTGACGGACGACAATGATCAAGTTAATGGAACTATAGAAGACGTGTTTAGAGTCTGCTATGCGACTTGCTGTCCGTTTTCGGTCAGTTGGCGTCTCCGGCGAACACCGCGAGCCCGCCGCAATCTCGACCTCGGAAATTCGACAGAAATAAAACGGTCCCGGCTGAGGTAATCGGCTGCCTCCTGGGCTGCGGCCGCCAGTTCCACTGCCCTCAACCGAGCACGCCGACCGGAGATAGATGCTGATCACGGACGGCACGCTGGACCCACGCACGACCGGAAGGGCCACTGCGCCGAGCGGGAAAAGCGGCTACTCGGTCAACACGCACGTGACCGCTGGCCACGACTTCGACAACCTCGTCTCCCTAGACTCGGTCTCGTGCTCAGACTCGGATTCCCCGTGATCGGCGTGGCCGACGTTCCCCGCGCCGTGGCCTTCTGGACGTCCGCGCTGGACCTGGTCGCCACATCGGAGTGGGAAAGCCCGAGCTGGAGAACGCTGAATCACGCGGACGGTTCCGCCGGGCATTGGGCCTGATGCGCAGCGAGTCGCCGGTCGAGCCTCGTCCCCGTGTGCATCTCGACCTGCTCGTGAACACCACAGACGAGCAGGAGTCCGAGGTCGAACGTCTGATCGGCCTCGGAGCGAGCAGAGTCGACTGGGACCTGTACCCGCCGGAGCCGGACTTCGTCGTTCTCGCCGACCCCGACGGGAACGTGTTCTGCGTCGTGGACCTGAGCCGGGCACCGTCCGGCTCAGGTTGACGAACCCGACAGAAAAGGCCGCCGCCGATCACGGCACCCCCGAAACATGCTCGACGACACCCTGATGCACGCTACGACGAGTCCCGGGAGGGCACCGGGGAGCGACTACGGACTCCAGCGGGTACAGGGCGCTGGTGGACGTCGCATTCTGGCCCTCCATTCGCTTCGAATACCGTAGTTGATTATTGATTATTGACGCCGACCGGTGCGAAAGTTAACCTCCGTTCCAGTTCCAGTTCCAGTTCCAGTTCCCGGTGATCGGCGAGTGCCTGGTTTCCGGGGAGGCGGCTCTTCGGTCGTCGAATAGGCGTCCACGCCAAGCGAAGAGGAATCGCATGCGTAAACGAACTGCCATTTCCGTTGTCGTCGCCGCGGCGCTCGCCGCGACCGCGGCGGCCGTCGCACCGGCCACCGCAGGGCCGCGGGTCGTCCGTGGCGCGGAGGGGTTCAGCGTCAAGATCGTGGCCGTCCACGATTCCGGGTGCCCGGTCGGCACCGTCTGGGCGGCGCCCTTGGCGGGCAAGGACGCGTTCACCGTCATCTACAGCGATTACCTGGCGCAGGCGGGCGGTTGGTCGGACCCCCTCGACGCCCGCAAGAAGTGTCAGGTCGTCGTGCAAGTGAGCGTCCCGCAGGACGTCACCTATGCCATCTCGTCCTCGGAGCACCGGGGTTTCGCCCAGTTGGAGAGCGGCGCGAACGCCACCCTGAAGGTCGGCTCCTACTTCCAGGGGCAGCCGCCTGGCGGGATGGTGCCGTACAGCATGAGCGGTTCCTACGACGACATCTGGTATCACACCTACCGGCGGCCGATGGACCAGTTCGTCTTCAAGCCGTGCGGTGAGGATCCGAACGTCGTCCTGACCACCGAATTGCGCGTCGACAAGGGGACCTCGGATCCGTCGAAAGTCAGCTTCATCGCGATGGACTACACCGGCGAGGGCCCCAGGACGACCTATCATCTCGCCTGGAAGAGTTGCCCGTAGCCAGGTCCGTAGCCCGTTCTTGTTTGCCGGCCCGTCGTCAGCACGCCTTTGGCGATTCGCTGTTGGTCCTATGGTTTTTCTGGCCGGAGATCAGCGGTTGCGGGGCCTTGGAGAACCGAGCCGTCGGGGGCGTATCTGCAGCCGTGGCAGGGGCATTCCCAGACACGTTCGGTGTCGTTGAAACTCACCAGGCACCTGAAATGGGAACAGTGGGGCGACAACCAGTGCGTGGTACCGTCATCGCCCTTGTAGACCGCCAGAAGTCGTCCGTGGTGCCGGACAACGGCGCCGGAACCCTGCGGGATGTCGTCAGCGGACGTGACCATGGCCTGAGCGTGGTCGGTCGCCGCGCGCCGCGTCTTGGACCAGAGCGCCCTGGACATGGGGCCGACCTCCTGTGCGAAATGTTTCCGCCCAGGGGCGTATACACCGGCCCACGGCGGTTCTTTCCCGCAGATCAGACCCGTGAGCAGCTTGCCGGACATGATTCCGTGGCTCATGCCTGAACGGGCGTATCCGGTGGCGACATAAACGTTGTCGCCGATACGGCCGACGTAGGGAATCTTGTCGGCGGTGTCGAGGTCCTGGGCCGCCCACCAGTAGGCGATGTCGTCCACCTGGAAATGCTGCCGCGTCCATTCGACCAGATGTTGTCGCCGAGCGGCGACGTCGGCGGTGCCGGGTGGAAACGACTCGCCGGTGATGAGAAGCAGCCGCCGCCCATCGCGGTAAGGCGCGGTCCGTACCGAGCGCGTGTTCTCCTCCCGGGTGATGTACATGCCGCCAGGATCGCGTTCCCGGCTGATCGGCGTTGCGATCACCAGCTCGCGAAGAGGCGTCAGGCGGGACCCGAGCATCCCGCCGCCCAGCACCGGGAACAAGGTGGCGATCACCACCTCGTTCGCGCGTATCGTCGTGCCGGTGTCGGTGACGAGCCGTGAGGGCCGTCCTTCGTCCATTTCAATGACACGGGTGTGCTCGTGGACGCGTCCACCCGCGCGGCAGAACTCTTCGACCAAGGCCAGCAGGTAGCGGCGTGGATGAAACTGCACCTGGTCCTGCACGCGCAGCGCGCCGGCGACCTCGTAGGGCAGGTCGGTGCCGCTGACGAACGAAGCCGCCAGTCCGGCCTGCTGCGCGGCTTCGACCTCGATTCGGAGGTCTTGGACCCGGTCGGGCTCCTCCACATAGACATGGGACGGACGCCTTTCAATATCGGCGTCGATGCCCAGCTTCTCGGCGGTCGCGACCACATGCTCGACGGCTTCCTGTTGCGAGCGGGCGTACAAGCGCGCCGTTTCCAGGCCGTATCCGTCACGCAGTTGCGCGTAGATCCACGGGTGCGCCGCCGACAATCGTCCGGTGGTGTACCCGGTGACGCCCGCGGCAATGCGATGGGCCTCCAGAAGGACCACCGACCGGCCGGCCTGCGCCAGTTCCCAGGCCGTCGCGATTCCCGCGATCCCGCCGCCCACGACCGCCACGTCCGCCTCGGCGTCCTCGCTGAGTCGCGGATACGTCCTCGCCTGGGACGTCGCCATCCAGTACGACTCGGCAGCCCCCTCCATCATGCGGCCCCTATGCGTTAGGTGATGTGCGGAACATGTAGGCCAAAAGGGTTGCCCTCGTATTGCAAGGTAAACCTCGGCGGACCATAGGCCACGGAAAGTGTCGGACGGCATGTTCCGTCCCCGGTAAGCGCAGAGCAACGGGCTCAACGCGAAGGCATCAAGGTCAAGACGAGCGCACGCCCGGCCTGCCCGACATCCCGGGGGCGGCGAGAACGACGGTTATTACCCGCAGACCGACGCGCCTGACCTGCCGAGGCCGACCATCGGCAGCCGCGCGAAGGCCACCCCGGTCTGTTGCGGGGCGGGCCTTCGCATGTGCTGCTATCCCGGGTGCGAGGGGCGCGGGTCGGGTGGGGCCATTCCCATGGCCGTCAGGCTCCGAGCGCCTTTTCCAGTTCCGCCTTGGACATCTTGGAGCGGCCCTGAATCCTTTTCTTCTTGGCCTCGGCGTACAGCTGCTCCTTCGTCCGTCCACGCGGGCCGGACCTGCCGGAGCGCTTCCCGCCGCGCCGCTGCGGGGAGATGTCCTGAAGCGACGTCCTGCTCTTCTGCTTGGCCTCACCGGTGCGCGCACGGTTCTTGTTCACGGTGCGTGCGGCGATCTCCTCCGCACGGCGCGTCCCCGTGCCGCGTTTCTCTTGCGACTCCTTGATGTCCTCGTACTGACGTTCGCGCTTCTTGCTCCATGCTTGCTGCGGCATCTCACCCTCCTCGGTCGGGCGAACTGTTCGACCTGCTTGCTCCCCTTCCCCGTCTGCCGATGAGAAACGGCCGCGTCCTGCCGCCTTCGTCACACGGTGGCCTCCCCCCGTCCGAAAGTTGGGGCCCGCGGGACGGGAACGGCCCAAGCAGCCCCCTGCTGGCGGGACGGCGGGCGCTGATCACCGGCGGCGGCGACTCCGGGCATCGGACGCGCGGACGCGCGGTCGCGCGGTCGCGGTGGCCTTCGCCATGGAAGGCGCCGACGTCGCGATCACCCACGTACAGGAGGACACCGACGCGCGGCACACCGCCGGCCTGGTCGAGCACGAGGGCCGGCGCCGCCTGATGTTCGGCGGCGACCTGAAGACCAGACAGGTGCGGTTCCTTCAGGCGGTGAGGTCGTGGTCGCCTCTAGTACGCACGGGAGCTCCGCCTCGGCTGCAGGGTGCTCTCGGGCTGGGCTCGCGGATCCTCGACGTCGTCGTCATCGCACTACGTCGTAGACGAGCTTGGCGACGCCGTTCGAGTAGGCGGCGGAATCCCGGAGCTTCAGATTCCGCTCGTCCCGGTCCTCGCGGCTGAACAGGCTCTTCCCGGCTCCCAGCAGGACGGGGAAGACGAGCAGGTTGTATCGGTCGATCAGGTCCGCATCGGCCAGGCGCCGGGCCAGCTCCGCACTCCCGTGGATGAAGATCGCCCCGCCCTGGCCCCGCTTGAGCGCCGCGACGTCCTCGTCCGAGCGCAGGATCGTGATCGGACCCCAGCCGTCGACCAGGTCGTCGTCCGCGAGCGTCGTGGACACGACGTACTTCGGAAGGTCCTTGTAAGCCGCATGGTCTTCAGATCCTGGCCAGATCGGCGCGAAGGCGTCGTAGCTGCGACGGCCGAACATCAGGGCCGTCGTCTCGGCCAGTTCCTCCGCTTTGAGCGAGTACGCCTCCGGCACGAACTCGGTACGCAGCACCCACCCGCCGCTGCGGTGGCCCTCGGCCTTGCCGCCCGGCGAGTCCACCACACCGTCGAGCGACATGAACCCCGTGTAAACCAGCTCTCGCGTCATCCTTCTTCCCTTCGGGGTGATCCACTGCCTCTCGCGCTGGTGCGTGATCCGGCGACCGCGTCGAGGGCGGTTCCAGACTCGGGCCGGGCCCGGAGCAGATCAAATCGAGATTTGAGCACGATCGTTAACCCGAAGACGCTCCCCGCCCACGGTAGACCTCAAACTCCCAGGTCAACCAGCCCTGGAGGAGAACCGCACCCAGACCAGATCGCCCGGCCGGGACGCACCAACCCTCTCACCTGTGGCTCCGGGTGCCGCCATGCGACGTGGGCCGGTTCGGCGTCGCCGCATTGTGGCCGCCGATGCCCAGCTCACGGCTCCGCAACAACGGAAGACGGCGCAGGACGCACATGACGGCTCCGCCAGCGGGCCTCGGGACTCCGCGCATCGAGTGCGCGGCGACCGACAGGCGGAACCGGGTGGTTGTCGCCGATGTACTTCCGGGCAGGCGTTTGAGGAGTGAGTCGACCTGGGGCGTCCGATTCATCCGCGAGTGTGAGGCGAGGAAGGCGGCGGTCGGTCGGCCGTCCGTGCGGTGGCCGCGCGGACGGCCATGCCCTGCCGCAGCAGCGCCGCCGCGAAGCAGGCGCCCACGCCCTCGCCGGCCCGGATGCGCAGGTCCAGCAGGGGCTCGCACCCCAGCTCCACGAGGACCAGGCCGTGGCCGAGCTCCCGACTTCGCTGCCCGGCGATCAGAGCGGCCGCCGCCGCGGGTTCGAGCCGGGTGGCGATCAATGCGGCGACCGAGGTCGCGAGCCCGTCCAACACGACCGGCGCGCCCGCGCTCGACGCACCGAGGACGACACCGGCCAGCACCGCGAACTCAGGACCGCCAATCGCGGCGAGCATGGCGAGTGGGTCCTGCCGGTCGACGTCGCGGACCCGTTGGAGTGCGTCCTGGACGACCATGCGCTTGCGGTCGAGCATCGCGGTGTCCGCGCCGGCGCCGAGGCCCACGACGTCCGCCGGTTCCGCATCGAGCAGCCCGGCCGTCAGCGCGGCGGCCACGGTCGTGTTGCCGACGCCGATCTCACCGAGCGCGACCAGGCCCCGCCGGCCGGCACGCGCTCCGACGGTCCGGCCCGCGTCGAGAAGGCGGCTCGTGTCCCGGTCGGACATGGCGTTCGCCGTGACGAGGTCGCCTCTGGCGTCACGGCAGATCACGTGGTCGACGCCTGCGACCGGCGGGCCGGACACCCCGGCGTCGACGACCTCCACGCCGAGCCCTGCCGTTCTGGCGGCCGTCACGCCCATCGCCTCTCCGGCCGCGGCTGCCAGCAGGACCTCCCGGGTGACGCTGCTCGGGTAGGCGGACACGCCGTGCGCGGCGACCGGATGATCGGCCGCCACGAGCACCAGCGTGCCCTCGTCGAGGCTGGTGTGTCCGAGCGCGATCGCCTTGTCCATGGCACGGTCCAGGGCGCCGAGGGAGCCCGGAGGGGTCAGCAGCACGTCCGTCCCGTCACGGGCGCCGACCACCGCGGGCTGGTCCGGCGCGTGCAGACGGGACGGCGAGGACGGCGGTTCGTGCAGGCGGGACGGCGGCGGCGCCGGTTCGTCCGCGGTCGGCCAGCGTTCCTCGATGACCACCTGGTCCAGCGGCAGCCGGCGTGACCAGCCGGCGCGTTGCAGTCCGGGTTCCGGGGGCCGCTCGTCCGGCCAGCCAAGGCAGAGCCAGCCGAGGGTGACGACGCCGTCCGGCAGGGCGAGCAGCGCGGCCAGCTCGTCCGGCTCGAACAGCGTCACCCAGCCGACCCCGAGGCCTTCGGCCCGCGCGGCCAGCCACAGGTTCTCGATGGCACACGCACAGCTCCACAGGTCCGTGTCGACGAACGTCGCACGGCCGAGCACGCCCTGCGGCGCGGCCCGCCGGTCACAGCAGACCACGACGCCCAGCGGCGCCTCCCGAATGCCCTCCAGTTGCAGGTCCAGCAACCGGCGAGCGGCGTCGGCGTCCATCATCGCGGCCTGCCGCAGGCGCTGCCGGTCCGCCATGAGCGCGGCCCGCTCCCGCGTCCCCGCCTCCCGCACCACGATGAACCGCCACGGCTGGCTGTGTCCCACCGACGGCGCGAGGTGCGCCGCGCCCAGCACGCGCTCCAGCAGGTCCGGGTCGACGGGGTCGGGCCGGAAGCGCCGCACATCCCGCCGCGCGCCGAGTACCGCGTACAGCGCCTCCCGCCGCGCCTCGGGGAACGCCCACCCGGCGGGGTCGCCCGCGCGACCCGCCGCGGTGGTCACGTCGCCGATCAGCGGTACCGGACGTTCCCAAGCCACCCGGCCATCCTAAGATCAGCACGGCGCCGGCGACCGATCAGATGTGGAAACCGAACGACGCGACGACGGCGAACCCCGGGGCCTTGTTCTGGAGCATGGTGACCACGAAGTCGTCGTACAGTCCGGGAGGCACCTGGGTGTCGACCCTGACCCGGACGGAGACGAAGACCGGGAACGTCAGGCCGGTGAGGTCGAGCTCCAGTTCCTTGCGGTTCTGGTCCGCGCTGGTGAGCCGTGCGGTCGCCAGGACCTGTTCCTTCGCGTGATTCGGCTTGGTCGAGTCGGGCAGGTAGGCGGTCACGGTGATCAGATGGCCCTTGTAGGGGGCGAAGGTCTCCACGTTCCGGGTGTGCAGGATCAACGTGGTGGTGTCGGCGCCCGCCGGATCGGCCTTCTCCAGCGTGACCGGCAGTTCCAGCGCTATGCCGGGATACGGGGTGTCGCCGTAGATTCCCGGTTCGTCGCCCAGATGGATTCTGCCGTCCCAGATCAGTTCCGCCTGTGCACTGAGCATGTCTTCCCCTTCGGCTCGGAGATCGGTTCCGGTTGAGGTGGATCATTCGGGCGTGACCGCAGGATTCGGTGGGGACTTGACGGCGGCTTCCGCAACAGCGCCTCCGCCCGTGCCGTGTTCGCGTGATCGGTGCCGTAGACGGAGATCATCTCCAGGGCCCGCCGGGCGCCGGGGTCGCCTGCCTCGGCCGCGGCGATGCGTTTGCGCCACGTTCGGTCATGGACGGCGACGTGGCCCGGGTCCGGCCGCCAAGCGGTCGCGCGCCCGTCCGCCCGTGGGAGCCCAGGGCCGTCCGCGGAGTCCGCAAACGGGACAGCTCCCATCGCAGCCTCCCCCGCATACGACGTGACTCATAACGGCCGACCGGAATGGCCGGAAACGGCATTTCCCGTGGAGTGTCGATCTGGCCGTCAGCCCAATAATACAGCGCCCAAGCGGATGGCAGAGATAATCACGTCGCGCCGACACTCGCGAGCCGGAAGTCGATCACTCGAAGGACGCTCGATATGTCGGATTTCGAGTCAGGAGCCCGTGGGCGGTCGCTCCTGGAGGCGACCGGGAACCGGCGGCGACGCCACCGATAGTGCGTGGTCACGCGAGTACGTGGCCCGATGGCGGGGTGGCGCCGCTACCGCCCGATGGCGAAATCGTGGCCCTTGGCTTCGGAACGGTTCGGCGACCGCTACGAACACCACTGGAACTCGGCCTGACCTATGGCCATCTTCGGGATATCGACGGTCACAGCCGATCATTCGGCGGCGATCACGACTATTACGTGGACAATTCCGGCCAATTGAACCCCTGCGATCATCATCTGTACCACGCCGCCGGTCCGTGGCGTCGGTCGGCCATTTCTACGCCGCTGTCGGAGCGCTCTCGGGCATGCGGGAGCTCTATGCCGAGGGCAGGACGACGGCGGCGCCGCACCGGCCAGGCCGAGCTCACGCAAATACTGGCCGCCACCAGGCTCAAGAGCCTGGTGGCCCGCCTGCCCGGCGGGCTGGACACGACGGCCGGACGCCGCGGCCCTCGTCGCCATGGACCCCGTCCACGCCGGGCTCGCCGCCACTCAGCTGATCACCGCCGCCTCCATCACCTGACCGCCGGGCGGCTGCCTGCCGGTGGCGGCGGCGGAGCAGGAGGGAGTAGAGGATCCCGAAGGCCGTCCAGGCGAGGTAGAGGCCTGGCAGGCCGAGGTCGAGGTGGACGCCGAGCAGCCAGGCGAGCGGGATGAGGGCGGCGTAGTCGCCGAGCACGGACGCGACCATGACCGAGCGGGTGTCCCCGGCGGCGCGCAGCGCGGCGCCGTAGGCGAGGGCGGCCAGCAGCGGCGCCAGGCTGAACAGCGCCAGCGGTATCGCCGACCAGGCACGGTCGGCGACCGCTGGATCGGCGGCGATCAGGGAGGTCAGCGGGCCGCCGACGAGCAGCACGACGGCGGACGGGACCAGGTGCAGGACCGTCAGGAGCCGCAGCCCGGCGCGCCGCCACGCCTCGGCGCCGTCGCGGTCGCCGGCGCCGAGCGCCTGCCCGGCCAGGATGGTGGTGGCCGTGGCCGCGCCGGTCAGGACGGTGAACAGCACGAGCGTGAGGTTGTCGACGATGCGGTAGGCGGCCAGGTCGTGGGTGCCCATCCGGGCGGCGAACGCGGCGAGCAGCGCCTCGTTGAGGTAGCCGATGCCCATCGCGCACATCTCCGGCCAGCCGATCCGCCACAGGCTCCGGGTGATCCGGACGGTGGGGACGGCCCGCGCATGGGGGAACCTGGTTCTGGCGTAGACGAGAACGTAGCCGGTTCCGGCGGCGGTGGCGGCCAGGGTGGCGGTCGCGGCGCCGGTGACGCCGAGGTCCGCGCCGAAGATCAGCAGCAGGCCGAGCGGCAGGTTCACGGCGTTGGCCAGCAGCGCGGTGTACATCGAGACCCGGGTCGCGCCGATGCCCGCGCAGGCTCCCTGCAGGGTGAAGGAGACGGCCGCGAACGGGACGGCGAAGGACAGCACGCGCAGGTAGTCGGCGCCCGGGCCGATCAGGTCGTGGCCGGCCCCCAGGACGGTCAGCACCGGTACGGCGGTGAGGTACAGGACGGCGCCCACGGCGGCTCCGGCGGCCGCCGAGGTGAGCACTCCCGTCCGGACGACCTGCACGACCTCCCCGTGCCGGTCCGCGCCGTGATGCCGGGCCACCATCACCTGAACGGCCGTGGCCCAGCCTCGGACGATGACCAGCGCCACCAGGTAGACCGGCGCGGCCAGGGCGAACGCGCTGAGCGCGCTCGTCGAGAGCCGGGCCAGCAGGACGGTGTCGACGACGTTGAGCGTGATCTGGGTCAGCCCGGCGACCATCAGCGGGAGGGCGAGCCTCCAGATCGATCGCATCCCGGCGCCCGGCCGGACGGGCCCGGTGTCTCGGGCAGGCCCGGAGTCTTGGGCAGGCCCGGAGTCTCGGGCGGGCCCGGAGTCGTCCGGCGGCGTCTCGGCCGATGTCACAGTGCGGCCTGTGCGGCTTCCAGCAGTTCGGTGTCGCGGCTGAGAAGGATCAGGGTGTCCACGCGGGAGTCCTTCCAGGCGGAGATGCGGTCGACGATCGCGGGGAGCGGCCCCGCCAGCGCGACCTGGTCGAGCAGTGTGTCGGGGATCGCCGCGGCGGCCGCGTCCCTGCGTCCCTCGGCGAGGTGTCCGCGGATGTCGTGGGCCGCGCCTTCGCAACCCATCTGGCAGGCGACGTCGAAGTAGGTGTTGCGGACGCCCGCCCCGGCGGCGCCGATCAGGTGCGCGAACAGCGGGCGCAGGTCGTCGCGGCCCTCGGCCGCCGTCGCGGCGCGGGCCACGTACACGATCGGGGCGATCTTGACGTCGCCGGGGCCGCGCCCGCCCCGTTCGGTCCCCTCGTCGAGGGGACGGGTCAGGGCCTTCTCATGCTCGGGGGCGTACATCCCCGGCAGCCAGCCATCGGCGATCTCGCCCGCCAGCGCGACGCTTCGCGGGCCGATGGCGCCGAGGTAGAGCGGGATGCGCGGGCGCAGCGGCTCCATCTCCGAGCGGACGGGGCGGGCCCGTCCGGTGGAGCCGGGCCCGCGGTAGGGGAGCTGGTAGATCTCGCCGTCGTGGCGGACGCGCTCGTCCCGCGCGACCGCCTTGCGGACGATCTCGACGTACTCGCGGGCGCGCTGGAGCGGGCGGGCATAGGGCTGCCCGTGCCAGCCCTCGGCGATCCAGGGCACCGACAGTCCCAGGCCGAGGTGGAAGCGTCCGTTCGACAGGACGTCCAGGGTCATCGCGGTCATCGCGGTCGCCGCCGGGGTCCTGGCGGGGATCTGCATGACGGCGGTGCCGAGCTTGACGCGCCGGGTCGCGGCGGCGAGGTAGCCGAGGACGCTGACGGCGTCGGGACCGTACTCCTCCACGCTCCACACCGAGTCGACGCCGATCCGTTCGGCGTGCGCGACGAGCGGCAGCACGTCCTCGATCGGCTCTCCGCCGTAACCCAGGGCCAGCCCGAGACGCATGCGGCGCTTCCTTCCAGACGGCCGGGTCAGGAGAACGGGAGGGGGACGCGGACGAGGTCGTCCTCGGTGAGCGGGCCGGGCGTCCAGCCCCGCGCCGGCGGCTCGCGGTAGAGCCGCTCGCCGCCGAGGAACGGGAAGGCCGCGGGGGCGTTGGAGTACAGCCCCGGCACGATGACGCGGACGACGCTCAGCCCGGCCGCCGCGGCCTCGGGCACCGTGAGGTCGACGACGACGGCCCGCAGCCCCTGATCGTCGAGAAGGCCCAGATACCGGTCGAGCCTCCGGGACGGCCCGGCCAGGACGCCTGCGCGTCCGGCGCATGCGGATCCGGCGCGGGCGTGGTCCGCACGAGCGGGTTCGGCGCGAGCGGGTTCCGCGCGAGCGGGTTCCGCGCGAGCGGGTTCCGCGCGAGCGGGTTCCGCGCGAGCGGGTTCCGCGCGAGCGGGTTCCGCGCGGGTGGGGTCGGGGTGGGCAGGGGCGGGGTGGCGGAGTCGGTCGAGGCGGGTGTCCTGCGCGCGGGGGTCGAGGTAGAGCTGGAGATGCAGCCGCACGTCGTTGACGTCGCGGAGATCGGGGCGGAAGTCGTCGAGGTGGGCGCGGTCGTTTCGATGGGGGCGGTACGGCCGGCGGCTGATCCTTCCGGCGCGGACGGCCGTCCAGAACGGGCCTTCGCCGTCCAGCAGGTCCAGGCCCGCCTCGTGCATGCCGACCGCCTCGGTGAGCGCCTTCGCGGTCGCCGCCTCCGCCGCCGGACGGCAGGCGCTGCCGAAGGCGACCAGCCGGCGCGCCGGGTCCTCGATGAACACTCCGGCGACGTTCACCTCGAAGGTCGAGGGGATGCGCAGCAGGGACACGCGCAGTCCGGCCCGGCCGGCTTCGGTGAGCGCGGCCGCCAGGGGCCCGTCCGCGTCCGGCTCGAAGGCGGGGACGGCGGCGGGTGCGCCGCTGAGCCACCAGAGGGTAACCGCGTCGCGTTCGAACAGTTCCGCCAAGGCGGAGAGGGTCGCCTCCAGCGGGCTCGTCCCCGCGGCCGTTCCGGCGAGCAGTGGGTAGTTGGTGGGCGGCTCGGCGGCGCGCTCGCCGCGGAAGTAGTTGACATAGGCCAGGGACGCGGGCACGAGGACCTCGTCGCCGCCGGCCAGGGTGCGGCCCGCCGCCCAGGCGATCTCCAGGCCGGGTGTCAGCGGGACGAAGGGAAAGCCGCGGTGCGCGTACTGGGCGGGTGAGTACAGCGCGAGCTCGCGCGGGTCGACCGCGTTCACGCCTGCGCGCCGCAGCGTCGTGAACGACCCGGTCCGCAGCCCGGGAGGCACGACGTTCGCGCAGTAGCGCTCGACGGCCTCCCCGAGGGCCGCCCGGCGCGCGGCCTCGTGGTCCGCCAGCGCGGCGCCGCCGGTGACGGTGTCGACCATCCATGGCGCGTGCCGGGGATCCGCCGACGTCCGGGCGCTGTAGGAGACGCAGGACGGGACGGGCCGCACCCGCGGCCGGTCGAGCTCGACCCGCTCGATGAGACCGGATCGGTCGTCCACCGGGCGTTCCACCGGTTCCTCATCGCTCCTTTCGCGCTCGCTCGGGTGAGGGTGAGGAGAGTGAGGGAGAGAAGGGAGCGGCCCCGCGGACCGCTCCCCCATCGCCCGGTCAGCTCTCGGTCAGCTCGGTCTGCTCGGCCTCGCGGTCCTCACGCCACTCGAACGGGGCGTCCACCGCGGGGGTGTGGGACTTCAGTCCCTTCTGGGGTTCCTCCGGCTCAGCGAATCCGTGGTGAGCCATGGCGGCCTCCTTTTCGGAACGCACACAGAACATGCACCATCTATCGCAAGTTCTATGCACCTGCGATCTTCTTGCAAGAAGAATAAGCAGATACGCACGCATGAGTCAACAAGGATCGCGCGCATTTCCTTCGTCAATTCGTTGATCGTCGACCTGCTTCGCCAATGAGCAGTCCTCGCACTTCTCTCCGCCGGGGACCCGGTAGTACAGGCAGCAGCTGCGGCGCCGGAAATCCAGGCGGGCGGAAGTGATCCGCCCGGTCCCGGCGAGGCGGCCGGTGGTCAGCAGGTCTTTCGTGAGCCGCACCAGGTCGCCGTGCAGTTCCGGGCGGGCGGCCAGGATCGCGCGGGCGGCCTCGGCCAGGGCGGAGGCGGCGTTGCCGTACAGCAGGCCGGCGGCCACCTTGACGCGCAGGCCCGCCGCCATGCGGTCCAGATGCCGGACGACGACCACCTGGTAGAGCGCCTGCGCGAGGCGTCCGTCCGCGGGGGCGCGGTGGCCTCGCGGGGCCGGGACGCGGAGCGCGGGACCGTCCTCGGCCTGCCGCAGTTCTTCCAGGTCGAGGACGATTCCGTGCGCGGCCGCGCAGTACAGGACCGGTGACCACAGCCGCGCCGCATGCCCGAGCTGCGTGATCGAGGCGGCGATCCGCGGCTCGCCGGCGCCGTAGCGCTGCGCGGTCGCGTCGACCAGTTCCTGCGCACCGGTGGCGTAGGCGTCGTCGGCCGGTCGCCATCCGGTCTCCGGGCCTCCCACGGCGATCGCGAAGAAGTCGCCCAGCGGGGCGCCCTCGGCGAGCGCCGCCATGACGGCGGCGGGGGCGGCGGGCGCGGGGGCGGCGGGGGGCGCGGCGGGCGAGAGGCGTGTCATGGGAGCGGCTCTCCATTTCGCGGCAGGGGGCGGTCGATATCCGGCGGCCACGGAAATCGGATACCGCTCAAGGCGATTTTGTCGCCGCCGTTCTATTGCGGGTCGTTCGGCCGGGCGGGCCGGACGTTTTCGGAGTTCACCTTCCGTCAGGGTCTCGGTTTTCAGTCAGGCGACATCCAGGTCATCGGCTCGCCATTTCTCGGACGGTGTTCCGCGGGAAGAACGGTGATCTGCGGGTGGCCGCTGCGGGGGTGCTCGACGACTTCGGCGTCGACCCGGTAGACCTCGGCCAGCAGGTCAGGCGTGAGCACGTCGCCCGGCGGCCCCGTCGCGACGGTCCGGCCGGCGTCCAGGACGTGGAGGCGGTCGCAGAACGAGGCGGCCAGGTTGAGGTCGTGCAGGGCGACGACCGCGGTGACGCCGAGCCGGCGGACGAGGTGGAGCGCGTCGATCTGGTGCCGCAGGTCCAGGTGGTTGGTCGGTTCGTCCAGGACCAGGACACCGGTCCGCTGGGCCAGCGCGCGGGCGATGAGGACGCGCTGCTTCTCCCCGCCCGACAGCCGGTCGAAGGGGGCGTCGACCAGGTGCGCGGCCTCCAGCTCCGCCAGCGACCCGGTGATGATCGCGCGGTCGCCGGCGTCGTCGCCCTGGAAGGCGCGTTTGTGCGGGGTGCGGCCCATCGCCACGACGTCGTACACCGTCAGCTCGAAGTCGCCGGGCGTCTCCTGGAGGACGGCGGCCAGGTGCCGGGAGAGGTGCTTGCCCGGCATGCGCCAGACGTCCTCGCCGTCCAGCAGGATCCGTCCCGAGGTGGGGCGCCGGGCGCGGTAGAAGGTGCGCAGCAGGGTGGACTTCCCGGCGCCGTTGGGGCCGACGAGCCCGACGATCTCCGCGGGCGCCGCCGTCAGCGAGACGGCGTCCACCAGGGGCCGGCCGTCGACGACGACCGACACGTCCTCGGCCCGCAGCGTCCCGGGCCGGGGCCCGGATCCGGCCCGGGACGCGGTCACCGCGTCCGTGGTCACCGGGCCCTGCCTCTCCGGGGGGCGACCCCCAGCCCCCCGGAAGAGGCGGCCCGAAGATCCTCGCTTCGCTGCGGTCATCGGACCGCCTTCCGCCTCATCAGGAAAAGGAAGAAGGGGCCGCCGACCAGCGCGGTGAGGATCCCGACGGGGATCTCCTCGGGACTGATCAGGGTCCGCGCCGCCAGATCGGCGACGACCAGGAACCCGGCGCCCAGCAGCGCCGCGGCGGGCAGGGCGCGGCGGTGGTCGGCGCCGACGAGCAGCCGCACCGCGTGCGGCATGATCAGCCCGACGAACCCGATCGAGCCGCTGACCGCGACGATCGCGCCGGTCATCAGGGCGACCAGCGTGAACAGCGCCCCGCGGAAGCGGTGCACGTCCAGTCCGAGGGCCGTGGCGGCCTCCTCCCCGGCCAGCAGCAGGTTGAGGGGACGGGACAGGCCGAGCAGGACCGCCGTGCCCGCGAGCACCACGGCGGCGGGGATCCACAGCAGCGTCCAGGTGGTGCCGGCCAGGCCGCCGAGCATCCAGCGCAGCGCCGACTCGGCGGCGCGGGGGTCGTCGGACGTGATGACCAGGTAGCTCGCGACCGCCGTGAGCACCTCGGCGGTGGCCACGCCCGCGAGGATCAGCCGCACCGTGGTCATCCGGCCGCCGGAGCGCGCCAGGAAGTACACCAGCACCAGGGCCAGCAGCGCGCCCGCGAAGGCGGCCAGCGGCATCGAGAAGATTCCGAACCACGCGACCGGGAACACCACCACGAGCACCGCGCCGACCATCGCGCCCGAGGACACGCCCAGCAGCATCGGGTCGGCCAGCGGGTTGCGGACCACGGCCTGCAGGACCATCCCGCAGACCGACAGGCCCGCCCCGACCACCGCGCAGAGCAGCACCCGGGGCAGCCGGACGTCCATCACGATCGTCTCGCGGACCGGCGACCAGACCGGGTCGGCCAGCGCGGGATGCACCTGGTGGAGCAGGATGCCCCACACCTGGCCCGGCGGGATCCGCACCGAGCCCGCGGCGATCCCCGCCGTGCCCGCCACCAGCACCAGCGCGCCGAACAGCGCCAGGACCAGCGGATAGGGAAGGCGGACGCGGCGCCGGGGGGCGGCGGCGACCGCCGTCCGTCCGCCGGAGACGCGAGGCTCGGCAACGCCGGTCATGTGGGACTCGCCGTCGTCGTTGTTGACGGACGTCCCACCGCACCCCCCGGGAACCGCGCCGGGTGCAGCTGGCGGGCGAGCGACTCGACCGCTCCGGCCGCCCGGACGCCGGTCACCGTGGACGACAGCGGCAGGACCGCGAACCGTTCGTTCCTGACGGCGGGAACGTCCTTCAACGCGGGGTTGGACAGCAGGAATCTCTTCTTGTCCTCGGCGGACCGGTCGCCGTAGTCGTAGATGACGATGACCTCGGGCGCCCGCGCGGCCAGCTGCTCGAACGAGACGTCCCCGTAGGCCTTGCGCACGTCGGAGAACAGGTTGGTCCCGCCCGCCAGCCGGATGATCTCGTCGCCGATGCCCGCGCCGCCCGCGGTGAGCACGGTCTTGTCGCCGCTGTCGTAGACGGCGACCTTGACCGGCGTCGCGGCGGGAGCGGGGGCGGCGAGCCGCGCCTTGACCCGGTCCAGGACGGCGCGCAGCGCGGCGATGCGCCGCTCGGCCCGGTCCGGCACGCCGAAGATCTTGGCGATGGTCCGGATCTCCTCGTCGACCGTGGCCATGGTCACCGGGCCCTTGGGGCACTCCTCGACGTTGAGGTGGGTGTCGATCCCGGCCTTCTTCAAGGTGGCCCGGCCGCGGCCCTCCTTCTCCTCGAACGTGCTGGCCCATCCGCCGTAGACGAAGTCGGGCTCGGCCGCGAGCAGCGTCTCGTAGGAGGGGTACTCCTTGGACAGCACCTTCACCCGGTCGTAGGCGGCCTGGAACTCCGGCAGGATCCGGTCGTCGAGGTAGCCCGTCCCGGCCATCGACCTCTCCAGGCCGAGGGCGAGCATCACCTCGGTCGCGTGCTGGTTCAGCGACACCGCGCGCCGCGGCGGCCGCTGGTAGACGGTCGTCACCCCGCAGTTGGTCACGGTCACCGGGAAGCCGGGCGGAGCCGCGCCCGCGCGACCGTCTCCGGCGCGCCCCGTGTCCCCGCCGCATCCGGCGATCAGCAGCACCGCGACGAGCAGCACCGACGCCCGCGCCCGGATACGGGTACGGAAAGCGGCGGTCGTCGCGGCGGCCCGGCGTGCGGTCGGACGGCGTGCAGTCGGACGGCGCGGCGCCGGGCGTGTCGAATCCCGTGACGCCGGGCGTGTTGAGCCCCTGGGCATGAAGCCCTCTCCTCTCTGGGGAGATCCGCCCCAGTCCAGTCGAGGAGGCGACCGCGTGAGTCTCCTGGCTCTCGGGTCGATGCTCGTCCCGGCCTTCCCGCCCGCTCGCACGGGCAGTGGCGTCGTCGGGATCCGCTCGCCGATCACAGTGGCGGGACCGCGCCGGAATCGCACCGGCTTCCTCGTCCGCCATCGCCTACACCGCACATGGTGACACACGTCGTAGTTGCAAGGAAGTCGCAATAATTCATGACAATGGGGATGAAAGTGTTACCTGTCGCGGCCCTTGACCTGGGCACGTGTGATCTTGACAGCCGCGGGAGCGAGACCGTACCGTCCCCCTGTTCCGCGGTTGTCCGAGGGAAATCCGGTGAGAGGCCGGTGCGGACGCGCCACTGTATCCGGGTCGGTGAGCCCGGGAGCCAGGTCACTCGGACCACCGCGACCTCATCGTCCGGGACGCGCAAGATCCCTTATGGAGGTACCCGTGAGTTCGCCGCCGGCTCCTGCTCGTGCTCCGATTCCCGGATCGGCCGGTGGCCGCTTGCGGTCTCCGCGCCGCGGCCCGGCCCCCTCGTCCTGATGGACGACGGCCGCCTGAACGACGCCTATCCGTTCACCGCCGTCGTCGGCCTCGACGACCTGAAGCTGGCCCTGCTGCTCAACGCCGTCTCCCCGCGGGTCGGCGGCGTACTGGTGCGCGGGGAGAAGGGCACCGCCAAGTCGACGGTCGTCCGCGCGCTCGCCGCGCAGCTCCCCGCCGTGGACACGGTGGCGGGCTGCCGGTTCGCCTGCGATCCGGCCGCGCCCGACCCGTCCTGCCCGGACGGCCCGCACGGCCCCGGCGCGCCGGCGCTGCGGCGGCCGTCCGCGCTGGTGGAGCTGCCGGTCGGCGCGTCGGAGGACCGGGTCGCCGGGTCGCTGGATGTGGAACGGGCGCTGACCGAGGGCGTCAAGGCGTTCGAGCCGGGGCTGCTCGCGGCGGCGCACCGCGGCGTCCTGTACGTGGACGAGGTGAACCTGCTGCACGACCACCTCGTCGACCTGCTCCTGGACGCGGCCGCGCTCGGCACCTGCTACGTCGAGCGGGAGTCGGTGTCGGTCCGGCACGCGGCGCGGTTCCTGCTGGTCGGGACGATGAACCCCGAGGAGGGCGAGCTGCGCCCGCAGCTGCTCGACCGGTTCGGGCTGACGGTCGAGGTGCGGGCGTCGCGGGAGCCGAGGGAGCGCGCCGAGGTCGTCCGGCGGCGGCTGGCGTTCGACGCCGACCCGGCGGGGTTCGCGGCGCGCTGGGCCGCCGAGGAGTCCGCGCTCGCCGGGCGCATCTCGGCGGCGCGGGAGCGGCTGGCGGGCGTCCGGCTGCCGGACGAGCGGCTGGAGCAGATCGCGGCGGTCTGCGCCGGGTTCGAGGTGGACGGCCTGCGCGCCGACATCGTCACGGCGAACGCCGCGCTCGCGCACGCCGCCTGGCACGGCCGCGACGAGGTGGCGGCGGACGACGTCCGCGCGGCCGCCCGGCTGGCGCTGCCGCATCGCCGCCGCCGCGACCCGTTCGACGCGCCGGGCCTGGACGAGTCGCGGCTGGACGACCTGCTCGACGACACCTCTCCCGACGACGACCCGCCGCCCGACGACGGCGGCGGCGGCGACGGCGGGGGTAACGGCGGGAACGAAGGTGAACGCCCGCCGCCCGGCGGCGACGCGGAGGGACCGGCCGAGCCGCCCTCCCCCAGGCAGGGGGAGGACGAGCGGACGGAGAGCGCGGGCGGCGGCGAGCGGGTCGCGACCGCCTCTGAGCCGCACGCGGTCCCGCTTCTGCAGGTGCCCGGCGTCGGCGACGGCGTCGCGGGACGCCGGTCGCGGTCGCGGACGGCGCGCGGCCGCGTCACCGGGGCGCGCCGCCCTGCGGGCAGGGTCCGCGACCCGCACGTGGTGGCGACGCTGCTGGCCGCCGCCCCGCACCAGCGGACGCGCGGCCGGTCAGGCGCCGGGCTCGTGCTGCGGCCGGACGACCTGCGCGAGTCCGACCGCGAGGGACGCGAGGGCAACCTGGTGCTGTTCGTCGTGGACGCCAGCGGCTCGATGGCCGCGCGCCGCCGCATGACGACGGTGAAGACGGCGGTGCTGAGCCTGCTGCTGGACGCCTACCAGCGCCGCGACAAGATCGGCCTGATCACCTTCCGGGGCCGGA
>NZ_JBIRBA010000053.1:0-28631 GCF_044326345.1 Actinomadura sp. 9N215
ACAGATAGAAGGGTCCTCCACCCCTCTTTCCGCGGGAGCCGCCGGTGCGGATCGTCTACTCGCGCGTGTCCACCGCCACCCAGTCGCTGCTGCGCCAGCGCCACATCCTCACCGAGGCCGGCCTCCTCGTGCGCACCGAGGGTGTCGCCGAAGGGTTCCGCCCCGCCGCCGGGGTGCTGCTGTTCGAGGACCCCGCGACGACCTCCAAGATTCCCGCGCTGGAGCGGCCCGCGTTCGCCAAAGTCGCCGCCGCAGCGCACCCGGGCGACGTGCTGACGGTATCCGAGCTGTTCCGGCTCTGCCGCGACCTCATCGACATCCACAGCGTCCGCGACTGGTGCACCGCGCGCGGCGTCGCCCTGCGCGTCCTGTCCGGGCCGCTGTCGAACTTCCACGACCTCGCCGCGAACGACCCCACCACGGCCCTGCTCATCAACGTCATCACCGCGGTCGGACAGTTCCAGCGCGACCTGCAGAACGAACTCACCGACGAGGGCATCGCCGCGGCCGAGGCCCAAGGCCGCTACCGAGGCCGGCCACCCGCACTCAACGGCGCCCGCCGCGACGAAGTACGGGCCGCGTTCCGCGATAACGGAACCTCCATCGCGGCCCTCGCCCGCACCCACGGGGTAAGCCGAGCCGCCGTCCGGACCGCGCTGACCGACCTGCTGCCCGACCAGCCCACCTGATCAGGCCCGTCACCGAACCGGCACCACGATCCTCAGCTTGTCGCTACTGACCCGCTCCGATCCTTTGCGGGCCTGCTCCGTGTTGTCTCCGCTGGTCAGCTATATCCGCCCGAACTTTCCCGAGTACTACTGCGACCCCCTTTCGAGGTAGAGGGGGCCCGGCGGTGTTTGGAGACGCGTGCCGGGCCCCCGGCTTCGCCGCCCGCGGATGCGCGGGGGCGGGTCAGGGGATGAGGCCGGGTGCGGCGTACAGGCCGTGTCCGGCGCGTTCGACCTGGCCGGCGTCGGCGAGGCCGGACAGGGCGTTGCGGACGCTGCCGATCTTGACCGGCTTGCCGCCGTCGGCCAGGACGGCGGTGAGGACCTCGTCCGCGGTCATCGGCGCGTCAGCGGCGCCGAGGACGTCGGTGATGCGGTCTTCCAGGAGCCGGGACTTCGGGGCCGGGGGCGGGCCCCAGGAGCCCGCGGCGGCCGAGCTGGCGGCGTAGGCCGGGCGCGGGGCGCCGGGGTTGAGCGCCTGGAGCTGTTCCTGGGCGAGGGCGGTGCACAGCGCGGCCATGGCGTGCCGGTCGTGGCGGGCGGCGTAGGCGTCGCCGGCGGCGGCCCAGGACTCCTCTTCCAGCCGGGCGGGTTCGCCCGAGCCGAACAGCGCGAGGATCTCGGGGTCCAGCCCGTCCAGCGGCGCGATGGAGCCGACGCGGAAGTGCCGCATCATCGCGGTGGGGTGCTGGCTGGCCAGCAGGTAGGCCATCCCGTGAGTGCCGGGCGCGTCATCGTCGTCGACGTCATCGTCGAACTGCGAGACCAGGCGGGCCGTGCGCAAAGACTTGGGGATGGGCATGAGCTGGACCCCGGCGGGCAGCAGCCCGTCGGCCACCAGCTGCCGCATCATGCTGGACGACCACCTGAGCAAGGTGACTTCGCCCTCCTTGAGCATGGCCCGCAGCGTGTCTGACCCGCCGAGTTCTTCCAGGTGGGATGCTTGAGCGTCCAGGCCGATGCCGACGCCCACGGACCGGCCGGTGCGGCCGATCTCCTTGATCCAGTGGGTGGCCTCGTCCCGGTACGGGGCGCCCTTCTCCAGCAGCCGGTTGGCCTCGGCGATCCGGATGTGCAGGAGCGGGTCGGGGCGGTTCAGCAGGAACGCGTTGCGGCCCAGGCGGCTGTAGCGGTTCATCCGCTCGACCGCCACCGCCGCCGCGGCGCGCAGCGCCAGGATCGCCTCTTCGGGACGGGAGCCGGGCCAGTCGACATGGCCTGCCGCCTCGGGGTTGGACTGGCCGCCCTTGAGGTCGATCAGCCAGGACACGATCCCGTTGATCTTCTCGGCGATCAGCACGAGGGTGACGGCGCGGGACTTGCCGGCGCCGGTGGTCCCGAACGTCAGGAACCGCTGCGCGGACCCGGTGTGCGGGTCGTACATGCGCATCTTGGCGGGGCGGCCGTTGTGGTAGCGGCCGATGGTGATGAACCCGCGCCGGTCCATCACCAGGTCCTCGACCGTGACCGCGCGGATGTCGGCGAGGGGGTTGGTGGGGTAGATCGTCACGATCGCGCGGCGGCCGAGGACCTCCACCGCGATCCGGGAAGGGTCCTCGATGTCCAGCGCCGAGCACAGTTTGGCCAGGTCGTAGGTGACGATCTGGCCCGGCGAGACTTCCAGCATCAGCTCCATGACCTCATCGGTCGCGGGCAGCATCGTCGCGGGCATCACGCGTCCTCGCCATCCCGGTCGCCGTCCTCGTGCTCGTCCTCGTGCTCGTCCTCGTGCTCCTCCTGGTGGTCGTGCGGCCCGGTCGGGGCGGCGGAGTGGGAGTCGGTGGCGGCGGGCCGGCCGACGCGGACGCCGGTCAGCACGGCGCCGGGCATCGCCAGCGGCGCGATCTGCTTGGCCCACATCGTGGCCGGGTCGGCGTCCTTGCCTGCGGGGGCGCCGATGGTCAGGCGCCGCACGCCCGCGCCGCGGCCGCGGACCGGCCCGATGGTGATCTGGTCCTCGGGGATGTCCAGCAGCGCCGACAGGCGGCGGATGGAGATCTCCGGGACCGGCTGCCCCGGCGTGGTCGCGGCGATGATCGCGGTCATCGCGGTCTCGCCGATCCGCTCGATGCCCTCCAGCGCGGTGTCAGGGGCGGCCCCGCCCTGAGTGGCGACGCGCTCGGCCCACCACCGCGCGGCCGGATGCGCGTACACCGTCTGAGCGGCCTCAACAGCCGACGCGGCGGGCGGGGGCGGCGTGGCCATCCGGCGCGCGACCTGGGCCGGACGCAGCAGCCACGTCCCGGCCGCCCACACCGCCACCGCCAGGACCTGCATCGGCACCGTGCCGCCCCACGCGGCCCCGGCGGCGAGCCGCTCGCAGATCAGCAGCACGCCCAGGCTCACCCCGGGCATCGCGTACAACGCGGTCGCAGTCGCCTTCTGGTGACCGGCGTGCGGCATCTGCAGCCGCAAGATCCCGGCCCCGGCGACGGTGACGACCGCTGTGCTGACCAGCGCGATCGGCAGGGTGCCGGGCGTGGCAACCACCGCGGCGGCCGCGCCCGTCCCGGCCACCGTCGCCACCCGGCCGGTGCGGGACCGCACCACGTCGACGCGGCGGCGCATCCGTCCCCAGGCGTCGGCGACCTGCGGTGAGGTGTGCACGGTCACCGTCGCCGGGCCCTGCTTCGGACCGGTCGCCGATGCCGGCGGCGCGGTCGGCGGCGCGGTCGGCGGCGCGGTCGGCGTCGCGGTCGGGGGGCGGGTGGACGGGGCGTACATCACGGATCTCCCCTTTCTGGGCTGGTCAGCGGTTGCTGTAGAACTCGGCCTCGGCCATCGGGACGGTCATGTGGTTGGCGGCGTCGGCGACGGTGCCGTAGTCGCCCTGGTGGGCCTCGGCGGTGTAGTTGAACTGGGTCGACAGGTCTTCCAAGCAGACGGCCATGGCCTCGGCCTCGCCCAGCACCGACCGCATCACCGCGGCGGCCTCGTGGTGCTCGGCGACGGTGTCGGCGTCGACGGCCAGCCCGGCCATCTGGTCGGCGAGCCGGTCCACGCCGGACGCGCACCGCTCCACGTACCGGTAGGTGGACCGGACCGACTCGCTCAGCCACGCCAGCCGCGTCCCGGCGACCGCCAGCTGCCCGACGACGATCGTGAACGTGACCGCGTCGGCCAGCACGCTCCCGGCGCGCTCCAGCGCTCCGCCGGTGCCCTGCTCAGCCGTGCCCTCGGCCGGGACGGCGACGTCGTTGTTCTCAGTCATGACGGCCTCTCTCACTCGTTGTGGTAGTCGCGCTCGGCCGGGCGGGTGTGGCCCGCGTCGGCGACAGCGTCGGCCAGCGGCCGGTGACGGCTCTCGGCGTTGGTGCCGGCGGTGGCGATCGCCTCCGACGCGGCCGGGAGCTGCGCGGCGATCGCCTCGGCGCGGGCCTTGACGGTGCCGGTCTTCTCCATCAGCAGCACCACCAGGCCCTCCAGGACACCCGGCACCCGCAGCTCGACGATCTTGGCGTGCAACGCTTCGAGCTTGGTGAACAGCCGGTCGCAGCCCTCCGCGGTCGCGAACGCCTCAGCCACGCCCTCGGTGATCTGAGTGGCCATGTCGGCGTCGGCCTCGATCACGTCGTAGATCGTCAGGTCCGCGTCCCGGTACTGCGTGTCGGGCCTGGGCCCACTCATCATCGGCGTGCTCACGTTCTGCCCTCCCTGTGCTGGTGTCTGGGTCGTGCCGGCGGTTGGGGCGCCGGCCGGTGCGGCGCCCGAGCCCGCCGTCGGGTCCTGGTGCGGCCCGGCGGGCGGCTCGGCGGGCGGGGCGCCGTCGTTCCTGGGTTCCTCGGTCTCGGCGGGTCCGGCGTCCAGCTCGGGGCGTGGCGGCCGCACCGCCCGCGGCTCCCCCCGATCACGCCCGTCGGCGGGCCGTTCCGGAGGCCTCATGTCCGTCCAGGTGTCCTCGGGACCGGCCGCGGCCCGCCAGCGCGGCGGCTCGGTGGGCCCGGGCGGCGGCCGCATCTGCTCCCACCCCGGCGGAGGCGGGGGAGGGGGAGGCGGCGGGGGTGCCGCGCGGCGTCCACGGCGTTCTTCGCGGTCCTCCGGCCCGTCCGACTTCCCGGCCCTGGGGATGTCGTCGTGGGCGTCGTCGGTGTCCTCGGAGGTCCTGCCACCTGCAGGCCGTCGCCAGGCCCTCCAGCCGGCGCGCTTGCCAGCGCGCTTGGAATCGGTGCTCTTGGGATCGCCATCAGTCTTGGCGTCGGGGCCCTTCGCGTCGCCGCCGTTCTTGCCCTTGGACCTCGAACCGCCCTTGGCGTCGGTCTTGGATCCGTCCGTACCGCCGCCGGTCTTGGAGCCACCGGCGCCCTGGGAGCCGCTGCTCTTGGAGCCGCCGCTGCCCTTGGCGTCGGTGCCGCTCTTGCCGCCGCTCTTGCCGCCGGTCTTGGAGCCTTTGGAGCCGGCGGATCCCTTGGTGGAGGATCCGGTGCCGGCCTTGCCGCCGCTCCTGCCAGCGGTCTTGCCGCCGCCCAGCAGCGCGCCGCCGCCGGTGCGGGAACCGCCGGTGCCCTTGGGCGCCCCGGAGCTCCTGGAACCGCTGCCGCGGCTGCCGCCGCTGCTCTTGCCTCCGCCCAGCAGCGAGCCGCCCTTGGAGCCGCCGCCGCTGGTGCCGGTGGACTTGGTGGTCTTGGTGGTCTGGGACGCGCCGCCCTGCTGCTTGGCGGCCTGCTTGTCGGCGCGGGCGCGGGCCTGGTCGGCGAGCGCCTGGCGGTGCCGGGCGCGGTGCCACATCCCCTGTGCGGCCGCCACGCCCAGCGCGGTCGCCAGGGCCATCCCGGTGGCCAGGGTGTGGCGTGCGCCGGGGTCGTCGGGGTCCTCGGGGTGCGGGCCGGTGAAGGCGCCCTCGGAGTCGTCCTCGCCGTCGGGGGGCTCGAACGTCGGCATCATCGCCATGTGCAGCGGCGGGGCCATCTCGGGCGAGGCGGGCACCTGCGGGGCGCCGCCCCCGCCAGCCCCGCCGCCGTCCTCACCGCCGCGGTGGTCGTCACCGGCGTCGGCGGCGTTGTCGGGTGCCGGGTCCTGCGGTGAGGCGGGGCGGGGCGGGAAGGGCACAAGCTCGCCGCCCTCACCGCCGCCCTCGCCGTGGTCGTTGCGACGGTCGTTGTCGTCGTGGGTGCTCACGGTTCCTCCCCGCGTGGGGGTTGACGGTCAGTGACGGGATCGGGAACACTCGCGCGTCGCGCGTACGCGCGTCGCGTGTTGGGCGCCCGCGAAGGGGCGTAGCGGGCGCGACATGAACATGAACGCGGTCACGGTGCGTGACCCTGCGCGGGGCGGCTGGCCTGGCGCTGCTCGACCTGTTCGGCCCACTTGTGCAGCATCTCGGCCAGGTCGTACATCGCCTGCGGTGCGACGCCGGCGCGCTGGGCGCGGGTCGCCGCAGCCCGCGCCCGGTCGAACGACACCCGGACGAGCTCGCCGGGGTCGTCGGCGCACGCGCTGTAGCGCTGCTCCCAGAACGCGCGCAGGTTCTCCACCCGACGCTGCTCCGGAGTCATCGCCGCCCGCCGCGACTTCTTGACCTGCGACCTCTGCTGAGGGGTGCTCACGCCGACCGCCCCTCGCGGACCAGGTCCATGAAGTCGCCGCCCTGCCCCTGGCCCTTGCCGTGGCCTTGGGGGGACGTCGACGCGGCCGGGCCCGTGGCCGAGCGGGTCCGGTCCCCGAACCGGCCCTGTCCCGGACCGCCCCGGCCGCCCTGGCCGGGGCCGAGCTCGGGGGCCTTGCCCTTGGCCTGCCGGGCGGCCTGCTTGGCGGCGGGGATCTCGTGCCGGCCCCGGCGGTACCGGGCCTCCAGCTGGAACGTCAGCGTGGCGGCCTTCTCCAGGTGCTCCTGGATCTCGGCCAGCGGCGACTTCACCCACCGCTTGCGCCACCAGGCCTCGAAGCTGCTGTAGCCGGCGGGCGGGTTGGCGTCCCACATCGCCTCGGCGTCACGCCGGATCCGCGCGACGTAGTCGGCGTGCGAGCCCAGCAGCTTGCGCAGCTGCGTCGTGAACGCCTCCACCATCTCGGGGCTGTCGAGCATCTCCCCGGACCACTGCGGGGCTCCCGTCATCGAAAATCTCTCCTTCGCTTGCCAGGCCGGTTCGTTAAGGGTGTTTGCGCAGGTCAGCCGCCTTGTGTGGCGGCCGGTGAAACGCACCCGCCGCGGGGGCGGGTGCGCTCGGACCGGCCGTCACCGGGCGCGGCCACCTCGCCGGGCGATCAGCCACAGCACGCCGAAGCACACGCCGTAGACGCCCAGCAGGGCGCCCAACAGCAGGTCACGGGTGTGGCCGTCCAGGCCCGGGGCGGCCACGATCGCGCCCACCGCCACGAAGAACACGCCGATCACGACCCGCGGCGCGTGGAACCACCAGCCGGGCAGCCCGGAGCGGTTCAGGTTCGCCGCGCGGCGGGTCTCCACCCGGGCCAGCAGCGTCAGCACGCCGACGGCCCGGTCGTCCCCCGACGCGGCGATCAGGATCTGCAGCCTGCGCAGGCAGGCCGCGCGGCAGGCCGGGTCGTCGGTGTCGGCCAGCTCGGCCCAGGCGTGCATCTCCACGTCGGTGTCGCCGGGCAGCACGGCGCGCAGGTCGCCGTGGCCGCCCTGCCCCGCGCCGATGCGCTCGGTCACGGCGACCTGACGCAGCAGCGTCGCCTGGCCGCTCAGCGCGCTGGCCGCCGTCCGGCCGTCGGCGTCGGCCTCGGGGCCCCACGCCGCGGTGTGCAGCATGGACAATTGCGTCGTGGCGTCGGCGGCGGCCTCCAGCAGCGCGGCGCGCTCGGCGTGGCCGCCAGCGGTGTACAGGCCGTCGACGGCCTCGTCCAGCGCGTCCTGCAGCTCGGCGTAGCGGCGCCGCGCCTGCGCGCGGTCCTTCCGCGACCGAACCGCGGCCGGGATCATCGGGATCGAAATCATGGGGTTGACCTCCTCAAAGGCCATCGGAACGGAAAGATCAAGTCGTGGGGTGGGGGCGCACAGCGGGGACGGCACGCGCCGCCGCGCGCAGCAGCTCGTCGGGTTCCGGGCGGCCCGCGAGCGCGGCGGGCGTGTGACGCCGGCAGCGCGGGCCGACCACGTACGGGCGCACCTGCTGCGCGCTCCCGCACGCGCCGGCGTCCGCGGACCAGAACCCGCACACCGGTGCCAGCAGCCGTGACCGCGCTCGCGGGCCCGCATCAGCGCTCACCCCCGCCCGGGTGCGCGTCGTTGACCAGCGCAGACCCGGCCTGGGCGGGGTGGGGCAGGTCGACCCACACCCGGCGGCCGCCGGACGGGACGGCGGCGTGCTGCAGGACGCCGAGCGTCGCGCAGATCCACAGCCCGCGGCCGGACTCGCCGCCGCCCGTCAGCACGTCCGGGGCGTGCTCGCCGCCCTGGTCCACGACCTCCACGTGCGCGCGGGCCCGGCCCGTCACCTCGATGACGACCTGGTACTTGCCGCCCGGACGCCCCGAGGCGGTGTGCCGGGTGGCGTTGCCGGCCAGCTCCGACACGCAGGTCAGCGCGTCGCACACCAGCGCGTCCGGCAGCCCGGTCTCGGCCAGGACCTGCCGCGTCCAACGCCGGGCCTCGCGGACCGTGCGCTGGTCATCGCCCGCGAACGCGGTCTCGAAGTGCTTCGGAGCGATCACGACCGCGCCTCCGTCCTGCGCAGCGGCGTCACCGTCGCCACGCCCGGCGCGGCGGCCGGGCCGAGGTCGTCGGCGTCGTCCAGGCCCTCGCCGTCCACGTCGCCGTCCGGGTCGTCGGGGCACGCCTCGCCGCACCGGCGTCCGGCGAAACCGCTGGTCAGCCGGTCGGTCAGGCACCGCCACCACGGCCGGCGCGCCGGGCGTGGCGCGGCGAGGATGTCGGCGAGGTTGGCCAGCTCATCGGTCAGCGCATCCAGCCGTGCACCGGTGGATCGCAGGGCCATCCCGATCCCGATCAGCGCGTGCTCGGTCGCATCGCGCCGGGTCCCGGCAATGTCCACGGCCTGGTCAAGGGCCTCTTCGGCGGCCTGGTCCCACAGCCGGGCCTCGTCGGCCGCGGTGACCGCGGTGACCGTCGAGGGCCAGTCGGAGATCCGCATCACGTCCCACCCCCGAACTGGCGGTCGGCGTCGGCCGTGCGGGCGAACGCCTGCGCGGCCAGCTGTGCGGCGGCCGTCCCGGCGGGCGGGAGCTGGCCGCGCTCCTCCAGGAACCCGGCCAGGTGCGCGATCGGGTCCAGCTCGCCATCCCGGGCGGCGGCCACCGCCGCCCGCGCGTGCGCCAGCAGCTCGGCGTACTCCGCGCTCAGCAGCGTGAACTCGTTCCGCAGCGCGGCCGCCGAGGCCTCGGCCGAAGGCACGCGCAGCGTGATCGCCATCACCGGCCACCCCCGTCCGCGCCGGCCAGCGCCAGCTCACCGGACGTCCGCGCAGCGTCCGCACGCTCGTCCTGCTGGTTGTCGTCCGGCCCGTCCGCACGATCGTTCTGCGGCCGCTCCGCACGGGGGGCGTGCGGACCGGTGCCGTCCGCGTCCCGTTCGTGCGTGACGCGGTGCGGGTCCGCGTGCGGGGTGCCGTCGTCCGCACCGTCGTCCGCACTGCTGCGCAGCGCGGCGTTGCGCGCGGCGCTCACCACGCCCTCGCACCACCGGCGCTTGCGGCCCGTACGAGCCATCAGCCCCGGGTAGTCCGGGGACCACTTGGCCCCCGCCTCACCAGCGGTGAGGATCTCCGCCGCCAGCTCGGCCACGATGGCGTCGCGGTCCACCGCGGCACCGTCGGCGCGGGACGGCGTGCGGGCGCGCCCCTGACTGCGTGCGCGCATTCGTGCGGAGTCTCGTGCGGACCGCAGTGCGGGACGGCGTGCGGATGCGGATGCGGGCTCGCGGAGCCGCTCCGCACGCTCGGGCGTGCGGGACGGTGCGGGCTCGTCCGCAGAGCGCTGTGCCGGGGAGTCCGTGCGGGCTTCCGCCGGGACGTCCGCCCGACCCTGCACGGGGCGCTGCGTCCGCACGGTGCCTCGGTGCGGGTTCAGGTTCAGCTCCGCCAGCCGCGGCACGGCCCTGCCGGTGCTGTCGTGCCAGGGGTCGGCCGAGGTGATCGACCGGTCGATGACACCGATCAGGTGCGCGGTAACGGCCGCGCCGACCGGGCCGAGGGCGTGCGCGAACATCGTGCCAGGGATCGCCCACCCCGAGGTGTGCGCGTCACCGGTGGGCACGGCCGCGATCAGGTTCAGCAGGATGCTCGTGGTCAGGCAGCCGATCCCGATCCGCTCGGCCTGGCTCGACAACCTTCCGCCGGACGCGGCCAGCCGGGCGCGGGCGATGATGATCCAGCACACCGCGCCGATCAGCAGCGCCTCCAGGCCCCACAGCGTCCACCACACGGCGTCGTCGCGGTCGACGTCCATGATCCGGGCCGCGCCCCGCTGCACGCCGGTCGTCGACCAGACGCCGAAGCCGATCAGCACCGGCACCAAGACGCGCAGGTTGTGGGTGCGTAGCCACTCCAGACGTAGCGCTCGGGCCTCGCCGGACCGGGCCATCGCCGACCGGATCTTCGTACGCTCGCCGGACGCGCGGAACTCCCGATACATCCGGGCCAGCTCCGCCTCAGCGCGCACGTCGGCCTCACGCTCGGCACGGACCAACTCGGCCAGCCGGGACTCCTCGGCCACGTCCGCGCGAGCCCGGCCATGCCCGGCCTCGGCCCGCACCCGCTCCAGCTCATCGGTACGCCGCGCGGCCTCCACATCCCGCCGCCGCTGCAGCTCAGCGGCCAGCTCCTCCGGGTCGACCGGCGCGTCCGGCGGCTGGGCCGCCTTGAGGAAGGTCATCTTCACCACCCCCGACTGCGGCGGCGGCCGCGGGTCACGGTCGCCACCGACCAGCAGGCGCGGACGAACGTCACCAGCATGTAGACGCCGGTGATCCCGAGCCAGATGAGCAGTGCCAGGTCGGTGTTGTTCATGCCGGCACCGCCTCGGCCTCACCGGCCAGCAGCGCCCGCACGTCCGACTCCCGGAACCGGCGGTGCCCGCCCGGAGTACGGATGCTGCTGATGCGGCCCTTGGCCGCCCACCGGGTCACGGTCTTGGGGTCGACGCGGAACGTCGCCGCGACCTCTCCGGGGGTCAGCAGCTTCTCTGCGATGATGGGGTTCAAGGTCGTTTCCTCCTGCTCAGTGAGGGACTGCGACGGCCTTCGCGGCCTCAGCGCTCTGTCCAGCGCTGGGGCCACCTCGTGTCTGCAGGTCGGTGCCGCATCGGAGGCCCGGTCTGACTCGCTTCCGCGTAAACCGGACATCCGGTCACTCCGCACCTCAGCAGACTCACGCAGATTGTCTTGGGACAATCCATCTGAGGACAATCGTGAGCGGGACAAGCCAGGGCTGTCAAGTATTATCCCAAGACAATCTCTCTGAGAGGGGGCCGCGTAGTGGCCGTGCACTCGCGCTACCTGGACATTGCCGCCCAGATCCGGGAGCGGATCGAAGCCGGCGAGTGGGAGCCGGGGGCCAAGCTCCCGCGCCTGGACGACTTCGCGAAGGAGTACGAGGCGAACCGGGACACGATCGGCCGCGCTATCGGCGCCCTGGAATCGGAGGGCTACGTCTGGGCGGTGCAGGGGCGGGGGATCATCGTCCGGCACGGGACGATGCGGCCGCGACGGCCGCGAGGGAACCTGGTGAAGCGGAACGTCGCCACCGACAGCCCGGGCTACTCCTTCCCCTCGGCATCTGGGCAGGAGGTGTGGAAGCACCACATCCCACCCGCGGCGTCTCATGAGCCACTGACGGACCCGCGCATCGCCAGGATGCTGGGCGTCCCGGCGGGCAGCTCGGTGATGCGGCGGTTCCGCGTCACCGGCCCCGAGTCGGAGCCGCCTTTCCAGATCAACATCTCGTGGATCCACCCGCGCGGGGTCGCAGACGCTCCCGAGGTCGCCTCTCAAGCCCAGGGGCCCGGCGACTGGTTGTACCAACTGGAAAGAGCCGGCCACTGGCCCATCCACTGGATGGAGACCCACCGTGCGCGGATGCCCACCAAAGACGAAGCAGGCTTGTTGGAGATCCCGGTCAACCTGCCCGTGCTGGAGATCGTCCGGGTCGGGACATCGGGACGTGACGGCAGACCGATCGAGGTGACCGAGTACATCGTGGCCAGCGACCGCGTCGAAACCGTCCACGTCCTGCACCGAGATGATTCCGCACAAGCCCCATGGCCTGATGTCGCCGAAGCGCCCGACCACGATGCGGGCAGGTGAATGACCATGCCCCTCACCATCAACGCTGCAGCCCGGAGCCACATTGGCCTTGTTCGACAGCGCAATGAGGACTCGGTCTACGCAGGCCATTCGCTGTTCGCTGTCGCCGATGGTCTTGGCGGCCACGTCGCCGGCGACATCGCCAGCGCCACCGCGATCGAGGCCCTCCGGTCCTGCGATCGCCCGCTCGCCCAAGCTGATCTTCCTGCTGCGCTCGGGAAGGCAATCAGGACAGCCAACGAAGCCCTGCGCAAGAAGATCGAGTCCGACCCCGAGTTGGCAGGCATGGGGACCACCCTCGTGGCCCTGCTCTGCTCCGGCGGCACAGCCGTCCTCGCGAACGTGGGCGACTCCCGCGCCTACCTGCTCCGCGACACCACGTACCGGCAGATCACCGAAGACCACACCTTCGGCAACCTGGTTGCCGAAGCCGCCACCACACCGAGCATGTCCGAGCGCATAACCCGCTTCCTTGACGGCCGGGCCGACGGCCGGTCCCCTGACCTCACTGTTCGGAACCTTCGCCCTGGCGATCGCTTCCTGCTGTGCTCGGACGGGCTGAGCGGGGTCGTTGCTCACGATCTCGTCCGAGAGACCCTGCTGACATCCAGCGCCCCGACGGATACAGCCGACCACCTCGTCGCGTTGGCGATCGACCATGGCGGCCCTGACAACGTCACAGTGCTCGTCATCGACGTACCGGGAGATCTATAGAGGCTATGCAAGATCACATTGCATAGCCGTGGAGCCAAAAAAAAGCGCATGGTGCGTGGTCCTTCACTCGGTGAGCTGGCGGTACTCCCGGGAGGCCCGACCAATCGCGGCGCGGGCGTCGTCGTTCCAGGAGACGATGGGCTGGAGTTCGTCCCAGTAGGCCTCGTAGTCGGTGATGTTGCGGTGGTCGGTGATGATCGCGGTGGCGTTCCAGGTGCCCAGCAGCACGGCCTGGGCGTCGTACAGGGTGAACGGGTGCAGGCCCGGCACGGTCGCCGGGGTGGTCCAGGTGATGACACCGATGCGGACGTTGTCGCGCCAGGAGACCTCGATGAGGTGGTCGAGCTGGTGGGCCATGACGGCGGGCCCGCCCATGCACCAGCGCAGCGCTCCTTCGGCCATGACGAAGGTGAACTCGCGGTCGGTGTCCAGGATGCGCTGGCGGTCCAGGCGGGCCTGCACCGTGCGGGCCAGGTCGTCGGGGGAGAGGGAGTCGCCGAACAGCGCCTCGACGTAGGCGGGGCTCTGGACCAGGCCGAAGATCGCGCCAGGGGAGAAGCTGCGGATGTGGCGGGCGGTGGCCTCCATGCGGCCGATGCGTTCCTGCATCCACCAGCCGCCGCGCTGGAGCACGGTCCGCGCGGCGGTGGTGCTCTGCTTGAGTTCGCGGGTCATCTCCAGCAGCTGGCGGCGCTCGTCGGCCGAGGCGTTGTAGACGCGGCACAGTGCCCGCAGGTCGTCTTCGGCCAGCAGGAACCGGCCGGTTTCCGCCCGGCTGACCTTCGACTGGGACAGATCCGCCCGGCGGGCGGCCTCGGCCCCGGACAGCCCGGACGCCCTGCGCAGGTTTCGCAGGGCGTCCGAGAGAGGGTTGGGGTTGCTCATCGGATCCCTTCAGGCCGCGCGGTGGGCCCGCCAGTACTGCGGGTGCGCCTGCCAGTAGTCGCCGAACGGCACGGCGGCCGACCACGCCGCCTCGCGGGCCCGCTGGTACCGGGCGATGTCGGCCGCGTCGGCCGCGTCGGCCGGCTCGGCGCCGAGGTAGCGGCCCGCGCTGTCGTAGTGCATCTTCGCCGCGCGATCCGGCTCGCCGCGATCGAGGCGTCCGGAGATCAGCCAGAAGTCCTCATCGATGAGGCCGTCCGGGCGCGGCTGCTCGGCCAGGTCCAGGATGCGGATGTGCTCGCCGGCCTGTTCGTTGTAGGTGTAGCCCCACTCGAATTCAAAGCGCAGGTAGTCGCTGAGCGGGCCGTGGACGACGTGGACGCGGTAGGTGTGTAGGCCACGGGCGACCTCGCCGCGGATCACATCCAGCCAGGGGCCCTTGCGGGTCATGTCGGGGCCCGGCTCGCCGGCCAGGTAGCGGGCCAGGTCGCCGCCGTTGGTGGCGACCTGGTAGTGCGGCAGGGTCTCCAGGCGGAACAGCTCGCAGGTGAAGTGCGCGTCGATGTACTCGCCGAGCTGCTGTTCATCCCACATGGGCCACCTCCGGCAGGGGCAGCGCCCCAATGGGCAGTTCGATGACCGCCTCCCCGGGCGGCGGCGCTAGTTTGGCGAGCGCTTCGGAGTCGGTGACCTCTGGCCCCCACACCATGACGGTGTCGCGGCTGGTGAGGTGGACGGGAAGATCCGGTGCACCGTCCCGCAGTTCGGGGACCAGCGACAGCGGGAGCTCCACTACACGGGCGCCAGAAGGGACGTTCGGGCCGAGGTCCGCCAATGCGTCCTCGGCCACCACGTACCCCTGCACCACGATGGTGGCCCGGTCGGACAGGTTGAGGTTGGGGCAGGTGCGCCCCGTGTCACAGTCGGCACGCAGCAAGACCACTTTCACCAGCAGGCACCCTTCCACGGCAGGTCCGTCCCCCTGAGTATCCGCACGTCCGATTCAGCTAGTCAATCCCACATTGCATACCAGGGAGGTAAGCGCTGCAACGTATGAACCTCCGTGGGAAGAGATTCGCACGGGGCTGTCGGCGGACGGTCGCGAGCTGGTTGATGTTTGTTGGCGAGGCCGACGACGATCCGCTAGGTGGTGAAGAACTCGGCCAGCGGTGCGCGCCGTTGTGAGGGGCCCCGGCAGCCAGGCTGAACAGCGCCCTGTTCGCGCGGGTTTAGGCGGGGGCACATTCACCGGCGTGGACGTGGTTCGCGACGTGTGGGATCGGTCCTTGACCAGCCAACCGGCGTCCCCGCTGTGGGTGGTCGTGGTGGTCGGCCTGGTGGCGGCGTTGTCAGTGTTCGTTCCGTGGGCGTGGCGGGTGACCGAATATGTGGCCACGCTCGCCCACGAGACGGGCCATGGTCTTGTCGCGATGTTGGTCGGCCAAGAGATCAGTGCAGTTCATCTGTACTCTGACCGCTCCGGCCACGTCGATTGGGTGGGCAAGACCACGGGTCCGGTCGCGGTCGCTTCCCTAGCTGCCGGCTACACCGGCCCGACCCTGTTCGGGCTCGGAGCCGCCGCGCTGCTGGCCACTCATCACACGGTCGCCCTGCTGTGGGCGATCCTGATCTTTCTCTGCTGTCTCGTGGTGTATGTCCGCACCTGGTTCGGGTTGCTGGTCATCCTGGCCGCGGCCGGGCTGGTGTTCTGCATCTCGTGGCTGCTGCCGGTCCAGATCCAATCCGCGTTCGGCTACTTCGTGGCGTGGTTCCTCCTGCTAGCCGCGCCACGCGACGTATTCGAGCTCTGGTCCCATCCCCCACGCCAGGCCTTGGACGTCGATCAGCTCGCCGATGTGACGGGCCTACCTCGCCGACTGTGGGTCGGGCTGTTCTCAGTGATCACGCTTAGCGCGGTACCCGTCGGTGGCTACTGGATGCTGCGCTAGGTCGACCAGGCTGTGACGTGCAGGCCCTTGGAATCATCCCCTGCCGTGGGCGGGCCCGGCGGTGCCGTTGACCTGGTAGATGACCTCGGCGGAGACGTTGGCGCCGGTGGTGGCGTGTGTGCACTGGGCCACGATGGTCTGTCTGGTGGGGCGGGTGGTGGCCGATGACGTCGGCGGCCTGGTCGTTGCTGCCGCCGACCTGGCGCGCGGTGATGCCGTCTCGGATCATCAGATCGCGGATGGCCAACTCGAATTCGGCGGGCGTCATCTGGTCGATCTGGTCCAGGCTGGTGCGCCATGCGGCGGGCGGCCGTCTGCGCGCGCAGCGGCCATGCCCGTCCTCATGTCCAAAGGCCGCCGCGCCACCGGTGCCCAGCAGAATCGGCAGTACCCACCAGGTGACCAGTGGCGTGCGTCGCATAGCTCGGTGAGGCGGGGTGCGGGCTTGCGCGGGCGTGGCGGGGCCGCGTGCTTTGTTGGCGGCCAACCTCGCCGCTGCCTGCGCTGCCGGGCTCGCTGTACCAAGGTGATCCTTCTGGCCACGCGGAACGCCCGCCTCCTCCAAACAGGAGGGGCGGGCGTTCCGTTGTTCGGGGCTTCGCCGAGCCGTTGACGGTGGCCGTCAGCGGTCGATGACCTGTCTAGACGCACCAGAATTTCTTCTCCGTGCTATAAGCGTGGCCCACGTTGCCGATTTGGCCAGCCCTCTCCGCAACGAGATAGATAGACGACCGGTATTTGAATTCCTCTACCGGATGGTAGGTGCAGGTGTACTTTGCCTGAATGGGTTCACCCTGTTTGCACGGCTTCCAGGTTCCGCCATTGTGAGCGACGACCCTCCAGATGCTGGTTTCGTTGTCGAGCTGTTCGAGGTCAACGCCAACCTTGCACGAGGTGGGCCCGCCTATGCAGCCGGTGATTCTGGCTTCCGCATGGATGTCCTTGCTCGTTTGCGTGATGACGAAGGGTTGGATTGCCGCGGCACGACAGAAGAAAGCATTTGTGGATCGTTGTTCGGTGCTGGGTGATTCGCTGGGATGTTGCGGCTTACTGGTGCCTGACCTGGGTGTTTCACCTTTAGATGTGGCAGTGGTTTGCCCTGGGCGCGAGGGTGGGGCCGGGTCTGCGCCCGCAGCGCTAGCGAACGCTGAGGAGCCGAACACTGCGCTGGTAAGGGCTGCGATCGTTACTAACTTTGCTGCTCTCATGTGCCCTGCCCTTTCTGGCTAGCTGTCATGTGTGTTCGCAGAGGGAGGTGGCCGATCAGCCGACCGAGTGCGATCTTCACAAGGAAATCGTGCAATGTCATCACTGCGGGCCGGATGTGGTCAAAATGTCAATCGACGCACTGAGATTCGATTTGGTTTACAAGAATTTAAAATAATCATGTCAGCGCTGGTCATGCTTGGTAAAGTTTTCTTTACCATCGACAGATGTTGATTGATCGAACCTGTCCCCGTAGCGTCTGCAACGTGGAGATCTTCCGTTCTCCTGTACGAAAATTCATTTTTCTCTGTTCGAGAACACAGTGTCCAAGAAGGAGCATGATGAGAAGCCCCCTGCTCACCCGAATCGTGGCCGTTGCCGGTGTTGCCGCCGCGGCGGCGATGACTGCGGCCGGCACAGCCACTGCCACGGCCGACGAGCTCCCCTCTGCCCAGGACCAGATCAACCGCCAGTTGCGGGATCATCCCGGCGGTATCCAGACCGGCTCCCGCGAGGTGGCCTACCAGGGCGGAAGAGTGATCCTGTCTTTCCCCACCTCAGATGGAGCGGGGGCGGCGTGTGCATCCGGGGCGTACTGCTTCTACGACGGGGTGAACTTCACCGGCCGCACACTTACGTTCCGCGACTGCGGAGGCTGGCAGTATCTGACCGACTATGGCTTCGGCAACAAGACGTCCTCGTGGCGGAACATCACCAAGCACCATGTCCAGGTCCATGATCTGGAACCCGAGCCGATCAAGCTGCTGTGGACCGAGACCCCCCGCACCGACTCGTCGAACGTCGGGTCCGCCGCTGATAACAGGGCTGACGGCTTCCGGACTCTGTGCGGCAGCTAGGGCCGTACCTGAACGCAAATCAGACTGTGCCATTGGGCCCCTCGCCACAGCAGCGGACGATGAGGTAGCAGCATGAGCGACGACGCTTGGTCCGTCGGGCCCAACAACCGCAGCCAGACGCCAGGTCCCCAGGCGGCTCCGCCCGCCGGGGAGCCTGGCGGCACAGTGTCAATCCAGTGGCCGTTGGCCTCCACCCCTCAGTGTGAGGTCTTCATCGATCGGCTCCTGGTCCATCCCGCTGGCCTGCAGGTCGGTCTCCATTGGCGTTTCACCGACAAGCAAACGGCCGCCGAACACATCGGGGACCCGCGTATGCTGCACAGCTCTGCGCCCGGCGGCCCCGATGTAGTCATCCGGTCCGCCGACGGGGGCCAGATCGCCTCCTCGGCAAAGATCCCCGCACAGGACACCAGCGGGCGTCCTGCTATCACACTGGTCAGTGTGCAAGGGGGCCACCCGCAATGGCAGCTGCGGTTCTGGATCTGGCCGCTGCCCACCGAGGATGTCTCGCTGACCGTCAGCTGGCCCAACTGCGGTGTGAACGAGGCCACATGGCCGCTAAGGCGCGGACTTATCGACGAAGGTCTGCGCCGAGCCGCCGAGTTGCAAGCCCTGCGGGACGACGCCGCCACCGACGGGTTCCGTATCGAAGCCGACCTGCAGGCCCTCGGCGACATCGCCGCCAGACTGGCGGACCTCGGTGCCACGCTGCACACCCTGCCGCCGCACATCACCCGCGAACCCATCGTGCGTGTCCCCCGTGATGACGGGGTGGTCGAGGTGAATCAAGTGACCGGTGATTACCTGACGAACCTCACGTCGCGTCTCGAAGGACAGACCGTCCACGTGGTCACCGTGGAAGGCGCCGTCAACGGACAAGCGATCGTCGTCGGAGAAGACGCGGCGCTCATCGCCCGCGCCCTGGCGATGATGCCACCCCCGCACCGGCAGGGTGGTTCTTGAACTGAAACCCGTAGTGGCCCTTCCCCGCACGCTCGGGGGCTAGCGACCGAGGCCTCCGTCGCGGCCGTGGCCCGGGTCTTGGTGGGGGCCGTGGCGGTACGGGTCGGCGCGGCTTCGGACCGGGCGGCGCGTTGGGCGGTGGCGTGGTCGCGGCGTTGTTGCTGTTCGCGGTCACCGCGGCGGACCGGCAACGAGCTCCTGGCCGTGCTCGATCGCGCCCGCTTCATCGATCATGTGCTCGGGGATGGAGTACGCGGGGGCAGGTACACCGGCCGTCAGTGGTGGTCTCCGCGCAGTCGCAGTCGCAGTCGCAGTCGTAGGTGTCATCGCGGCCGAACGAATCCTGGTAGTCCTCGTGCGCGGCGATCACGTGCGCGAACCCGCCCCACGCGCGCTCCAGCGGCTCGGAGCCGCGCTGATGCGTTCCGCGGCTGCTGCAGGAGGTGCACGGGCCGGACGGCATCCACTCCGCTCGGGCAGGGTCCCGGTGCCCTCGCACAGTCCGCAGGGCTGCGCGGTCAGCAGGCCCTCGGGGATGGCGACCTGGTCCTCATCGGGCAGCAGCTGCTCGCCGTACAGCGGGTCGCGGGCGACGTCCTCGCCGTCCACCCACGCCGTCCGGGCCCGGGGGGCCGGTGGTCCGCCACCGCGCGCAGCACCGCCACGGCGCGGGCTCCGTAGGCGCACAGCGCCAGATAGCGGCGCTCGCGCGCCTGCCGGTCACTGACGCCGACCGGCAGCCCAAACTCGTCGTTGTCGCACTCCTCGAACGCCCGCACAACCTCGCTCGCGGCGTCGTAGCCAGCGGCATCGTCGGCGAGCCGCGACAGCACCGGCCGCCACGGGCTCATCAGCGCCGGATCGGCCACCAGCCCGGCCAAGGCCTCCCGCGCGGCCTGCCGCGTCACCTTCCGCGGCTGGTCGCCGGCGGCCTCCGGGCGCTCGTTGTCGCCGCGCCCGTCGCTGTGCCCGTCGCGCAGGGCCTGGGTGTACTTCGCCCCGTCGCGGGCCTGCTGCCGCGCGGCCTTGGCAGCGGTGGACTGGTGCTTGGGCATCGTGCTCGCTCCACATCTCGGCGGCCCCACGCCCCGCCGGGACAGTGCGTCACACGGCCAAGGAAGCTCTCCACTGCACGGGCCCCCTAGAGACCTTGGCCACCGGGTGCCGAGCGGCGTGGGCGCGATCGGCGGTGGCGGGCGGCGTACGTGTCTTGTCGCGAAAGCAACGTTGCGGCAGCCGCCGACACCGCGCGGCGGATCCGCGCGGACCGGTCGGCAAGCTGGGACCGGGGGCTACCCGGCCGGGCCGGTAGGCGGGCCCCTCTACCCGCGGTAGGCCCCCGGTAGGGCCGGTGACCTGGGCGGTAGGCGGGGTAGAGGGGCCCGCGGGCAGGGGCCGGTCAGCCGCCGTGGTCGGCGGGCGCGGTCTGGTGGACGGGTGCGGCGCCCGAGGCGTCGGCGCCGAACGCGGCCCGCCACGGCGCCGTGAGGACGTCGTAGGCGGCCTGCGTCCAGTCCGGGACGGTGCCGATCAGGTCGCGGGCGGCGATCGCGACCAGCTCGTGGCCGTAGGCGCACGTCACGGCGGTCGACCACCACCAGGCGTCCGCGCCGGCCGCCTGCAGCGCGGCCAGGGCCGCGTTCAGGCAGGCGTCCATAGCGTCGCCGGTGGCATTCGCCACGGCGTAGTAGCGGGCGGCCTCGGGGGAGGCGTCGGTGTCGCCGCGCAGCTGGGCGCGGGCGGTCCGGGCGGCGGCGAGGACCTCGTCGGCCTGCGGTCCCAGCAGCCCCGCGAGGGGCGCGTCTCCGATGACTTCCCAGCCGTCGGTGCCGCGGTCGCGGACCTGCAGCAGCCGGGCGGTGGCGGTGCCGTCCAGCAGGTAGCGGGCCTCGACGCGGTTGCCGTAGTGGTGCTCGAACACCAGGCGCTCGATGGGCAGGCGCCGGGGATCGGTCACCGCGGTCAGGTGGGCGCCGAGCATCGTGCCGGGTTCGACCGGGCCGGACGCGGCCAGGGTGTGCCGGTCGGCGAGGGTGACGTACACCGGCGCGGCCTAGTCGACGACGCGGGTCCGGTCGACGACCGGCTTGTCCAGGTCCCGGTGGGTCAGCGTGACGGCCAGGCCGTGCTCCTCGGCCAGCATGGTCGCCAGGACATCCCCCGCTACGGCAGCACGGTGTCGACCGCCGGAGCAGCCCAGCGCGATGGTGACGGGCCTGGGCGAGGGGCCGTCCAGGTAGGCCAGCACCGCCGCCGCGGCGGCGTCCAGCAGCCGCCCGATGCCGGGCGTGCGCAGCACGGCCAGGTGGACGGCGGCGTCGCGGGCGGTCAGGTACCGCAGCTCGGGGGAGACGTGCGGGTCACGGAAGTGGCCGCGCAGGTCCAGGGTGATGTGCGCCGCCGGGGCCGGGTCGTGCAGGTATCCGAACGTGGTGATGCTGATCTCGCGGTCGTGCATGATCGGGTCAGGTCCTTTCCAGGTTAGGTCTGGTGAGGGCTCAGGGCTCCGGGCGGTGTTGGCGCACCTTCCGGGGCCCGCGTGCTGTTCACGGGCCGGGGACCACCTCCTGCAGCCGCATCACCGCGGCGTCGGCGCGGGCGGGCGTGTCGTCATGGATGTCAGGGGGTCAGCGGGTGACCGGGGTGGGGCGTCTCGGCCTCGGCCTCGGCGAGCCGGGCGCGGGCCCCGGCGAGGCCTTCGCGCAGGTCGGTCAGCGCCGTCCCGGTGCTGCCGGGCTCGGCGAGTTCGTCGGCGATCAGCCGCTCGTACCACTCGACCTTGCGGCGGGCGTAGCCGACTTGCAGGGCGTGGCGGCGGACCGGGTTGCCGGTGGCGTGCTTGAGCAGCAGCGTCGCGGCCGCCGTCAGCATCACGCCGTGCTCGGTGGACGTCATCGGCGCCAACCCGGCCGAGACCGCACGGGCCGGGTCGTCGCCGACGCCGACGTCGCCGTGCTGGTGTTGCGTCGCGGCCCACTCGTCCAGCCGGACGACGGTGCGGGGCGACGCCTCGGCCCCGGACGGCAGGCCGATGACGCGCGGGTCGCCGGTCAGCCAGTGCTCGGTGATCGCCTCGTCGACGTACTTGTCGGCCTCGGCGTAGCGCTCGTGCGCGGCCTGGCGCGACACCTCGCCGAGGGACTCGCCGATGGTCGCCCACGACGCGCCGCGGCACCGGTCGTACAGCACCGCCAGCTGCAGGACGTACTCGGCCGTCGCGACCAGCGACCGCGACTCCTCGGCGACGTCGCCCGGACGCCCGTCCACACCCGTCCGGGCCAGCCCGGTCGCGCGGTCGGCCAGCTCGGCGGCCGCCTCGCTCAGCGCCAGCCGGATCCGGGACACCCGGCTCAGCTCCGGCCGGTGCTCGTTCCTCGATTCGCTCATGCGTCAAGGAGAACCTGACATGGGCACTGTGTCAAGGAATCCTTGACATTTTCCTGGCGAGAACCGGTAGCAAGATGTAGGAGTGGCCCCCACTTCTGTCCAATAAGCGCCGTCGCAGGTCAGAACACATATCGGCGCAAGAAATCACGCCGCGACCGCGCTGCCAGCGACGCGCTGACCAGCGAGCACGCCTATTGACACCAGGCCGCGCGCGCCGGTGGCTAGACTCCCCGGCGATCAGCAGGGCGGCCCTTCCCCGTCGTCGTGACCAGGCGAACGAACGGGGAGGGGCCGATGCGCGTCTACGTGGAGCTGCCGCCCGGGTGGGGGCCCGAACAGGTCATCATCGCCGCGTGGCTCCGCGCCGGGTACCAGGTGGACGAGGTGCGCAGCCTGGCGACCGGTAAGCGGCGGATGATCGTGCGCGCCGCTGGCGGGCGGCCGCGCGACCCGGCCGAGTTCCTGGCGGCCGAGGTCGCCAGGAACGGCGGTCACGAGAGCCTGGGTGACCTCCACCTGCGGGAGCTGCTCGGCCGGGACGGCTGAGCGAACCGCGCCGTTAAGATCCGGGCCGCTGCGCGCTGCGCATTGCGCGGGGTCAAAACCGCCCGGTGAAGCCGGGAGGGCTCCGCAAGTGGGCCGCGTGAGACATGAGAAAGGGCCCCCGCCCGGCTGGAGCTGCAGACTCGTCCGAGGTGGGGGCCCTACCTCCCCGCTAGGGGAGGTCCTGGCCGCCGCGGCGGCCTCGCCCGGCTCCAGCCGGATCCAGGACGCGACGAATGGCCTAACTGGGCTTGCCGCGTCTACGCGTCCGTGCCGTTCTCGCCCGGACTGGTGATGTTTTGTCGGATCCGTTGATCGAGGTCCCAGTGCCATGCCTGGTGGCGGGTGAGATCGACGACCCACGCGCCACATGCGGTGCACATCTGCCCGCCTGGTGCCGCAGCCGGATGCTCTGGCGTCGGTGTCTCCGTTTCGGTCAGCGTCTGGGGAGGGGGGGCAGGCTGCTCCCCGAAGGGGTCCCGATCGTCATGAAGTCCGACGGGCTGATGTTGCTCCAGGGCCAGGAGCCAGCGGCGGCGCCACAAGCCGCCGATCTCCTCCCTTGGGACCCCGAAGGTGTCCAGAAGCATCTCCACCACGCCCCAGGAGGGGAGCCGCTCGCCCTTGAACGCCCGTGACAACGTGGCCTTGGAAGCCACGTTGTCGATGTTGGCGAGCCTATTCAGGGACGGCTCGCCCGCTCGGCGCCGGGCGATCCGGAGCTGGTTGGCGAATTCGGCGGTCAGGTCGACGGCGGGCTCAGGCTTCGGCCAAGCGCGGGAGGGCTGGCCGAAACCAGGACTCGGGTTGCCGTGATACCGGAACGCGGCCGGGTGCGAAGTCGCCATCGTCGAGGAGGCGGCCGACGTCGGCTGGTTGTCTATCCTCCGGGCCGCTGCCTTCAACCGGTCCCCGATCTTCATCGCGGCCGCGACCGCATCGACGATGTCCTTGGCCTCTTTCAATCCGGTGATCGTACTGTTGGTGCGCACGGCCTTAATCGCTTGGATCCTCTGGTTCTTCGCGATCATCTGCAGGATCGCCTGGGAGCGACCGAACATCCGCGCGGCGTTCATGCCGCGGGTCAGGATGATGCCATCCTGCGCGGACAGGGCGCTGTCGAGCACGACCACGGCGACATCGAAGGAGTCGCTGTTGTCTCCGAGCGTCTTAAAGATCAGCTCGTCGGTATCGCGTGAGCCGGTGAAGGAATAGGGAGAGGCGTCCATGGGTCATTCGCCCCCGGTGTCCGTCGCACCAGAGCCGGGCAGGTTTGGAGCCGTCCCGGTCTCCGCTGCGGACGAGACCGCCAGCGCGTCCTGGGGCTGCAACCACGGTCGCAGAATCGCCTTGCCGAGTCGGACGAGGGGCAGCGTGACATGCCAGCCGCCGTGCGAGGCGGGCATAACGAGCCGGAGTGCGGCCCCCACCAGCACCATGGAGCCGAAGGAGATGCCCAGGGCTGGCCACAGATCGTAGGCACGTTCCTCGACCAGGTAGATCGCGAATGCGAGGTAGAGGGCGTGCAGCACAACCGTTGCGATGAGCCAGAGGAGAGCTGAGGGCTTCTTGGCCGGAGGCGGGACCGTCGAACCATCCGCCGAGCCGTCGATGGGGTAGAGCACGAGGTTGCCTTTCCAGCCGCTCTACCCGGAATCGCATGACCCCAGGTAGAACGGCCTGCCCATTGGTCTAGGTGGGTCTCGGTTGTACACACGGCGTTGTGGTGATCTTCCGGGTGCAACCAGAAGCACTCGGCCGTATGGACGATGTCGTCGACATCATAACGTGCGTAAAGCCGGGCAAGCCGTCCCTGATCCTGGGGTATCACGCAGCCCGTAGGGCTGGGCACCGACCTGGCCTCGCCTCCGGCGACGAAACAGCGGCACGCTTTAAGGCAGGAGCGCTGTCCGGTGCTCACAACGGGCTGGCCAGGAATCCAGCCGAGCCAGCAAAATATAAAAGAGGCTCCTCGTTGCACCGAGGAGCCCCTTAGATCCGAGACCCACCTAGACCAATAGACGGCGCCCGGAAACTTATTGCAGAACCTAACTAATCATGCAGCCGCATCCGATAATCTGGGCGCACGGGTGGCCAAGTCCTGAAGCGATGAATCCATCTTCACCGACAACCTGGAGGCGAGAATACTTTGGAACAAACTTAGTCTACTATGGAACGAACATATTGCATATTGAAACAGAAGTGAACCGCAGCTGCTCTCATGATCTTCTCAAGATGAAAATAAAATGATTCATTATCAAACCAAGTTTTCTCGGAAAATCTGCGTCCAGAAAGGTGGTATGTGATTTTAATCGCTAACAAGATGGCCGATTGCATGAGCAGAATTATTGTTTCTATTTGATGCGAAATTCTGCCTGTAAAATCATTCTTGAATATCCTTCTGTAAGTGGCTTCTCCTATCGAGTGGGCTGAGGTTGGCCAGTTTGATCTAGCACTTTATGGACATCCGATAATCGTGCAGCCCTGTCCGTTTCCATGGATCCTTGGGACGAGTGAGGCGATCCCCCTCGTTCTGGGCTGGCGACGAAACTAGGATGAGTGGATCGGTTTTTCGTCGTCCATCGGGGGCCAGTAGAGCGGCGACGTATCGTGGCCATGCCCCTGTGGAGCCTTCAGATGATCTCCTCGACCGCCCCCACCTGCGCTATGTGTGACAGGCCCATCGCCTATAGGGGAGCAGGTCGGCGGCCCAAGTACTGCACCAAGAGTTGCCGGCAGGCCGTGTACCGCGCGAACGGCAAGGCCAGGGAGAAGGCGGCCAAGGCGGTGATGACCCGTCGCATGCTCGGCGAGCTCGCCCACCAACTCCGCGGCAACATCGCCGAGCTCACCACCATGATCTCGTCCTTACAGCACGCGGACAGGAAGGACACGCTGCCGACCGGATGGGAGACTGCTGCGACAGTGCTCGCCGACCAACTGGCTGAGATGGCCAGGTCAGCGGCCCTCCTGACCCGCGAGCACGTACGACTCGCTGACGAGCACCGCCAATCCATCGAGATCGTCCAGAAAGCCAACGGGCACGACGGCTCCGCCGAGGAATCGAGTGACATCGCAGTCGAGTACATCCAGCGCCAACAGGGGCGACAACAGCCCCCGGTCTGATGGCGTGATCGAACGGGCCGCCCACCGGCCCGGGCGCGGTCGGCCCGAACTCGTACGCGGGAAACTCCGCGCCGTGCCACGGCTCCGGTTCGACTGGCGCACCGAACCGGTTCTCACCGGGTCGGCGCGCACACCCTGTCGCGGCCCCTGATCGCCGTCCTGCGCCGCGAGGATCCCGCCGCTCCGGGCGTGCGGGCCACCGGCCCCATAGAGACCGGGGCCCATACCTTCGTGCCCGGTGACGACATCCCGGCGACGTCCTCACCATGTAGGACATGGACGGCGACGTCTGGGACCGCTGGAGCAACGACCACGCCGACACCATGCGCGACTCCTGGCGGGATGCGCGAGTACGACCCCGATGGGCAAGACTCCGCCGCGGCGGGCGTCTATGTCACGCCCCACCTGCTCACCCGGTACGGCCCCTCACTCAAGTCGACATCCCGTGGCAGGGCGGCCCTCGCAGCCAGGACGCCCCCGCGATCGGTCGATGACCGTCTGGGCGTATGCGCGGAGCGACGCGAGGGATCTCACATAAGTTCAATCATGTGAGACCCCGACGAAGCTGCCGATCAGGGGCTGGGTGCCGAACGCGCCCCCGGCTGGTCCTCGACTATCTGCCTGCGGGGTACTGCGGGGTACACGGTGGGGCGTTGGAGGTTCCTCAGCAGCGGGGCGATGCGTCTTTGGGCGCGTGCGCGCCGGGACTTGATCGTCCCGGGCGGAACGTCCATGACCTGCGCCGCGTCGTCGACGGAGTAGCCCATCATGTCGATCAGGATGAGGGCGGCGCGCTGCTCGAACGGCAGCTGATCCAGCGCGGTGCGGACGTCGAGGGAGACGCCGTGCGCGTCGGTCGGGTCGGGCATCTTGGGCGCGACGGCGTCGAAGGTGGCGTCGTCGCCCATCGGTGTCGCCGGCCGGACGGACTTGCGCCTGATCCGGTCCAGGCAGGCGTTCACCACGATGCGGTGCAGCCACGTGGTGACGCTTGCGTCGCCGCGGAACCGTCCGGCGGCGCGGAACGCCGAAAGGCAGGCGTCCTGCAGGGCGTCGGCGGCCTCTTCGGGGTCGCCGAGCGTGCGCAGCGCGACGGCCCACATGCGGTCTCGATGGCGATGGACCAGCTCGGCGAACGCGTGCGGGTCTCCGTCCGCGTGGCGGCCCATGAGGTCGGCGTCGGTTGCTTCAGCTCGGCGTCGCGTCTGCTCTTCAAGGCTCGGCTGGCTGGTGCGGTTGGGCGGCTGTGGCTGACTTCTGAGGCGGGACCAGGCACTTTTCCAGCGTGCGGCGTGTGTTTGGTCCAAACCGCACGCGGCCACGTAATCCAGTACGAACTCCAGACGTGCGGGCAGCCGATTCCGCCGCAACGTCTCACTGACGGTGGCAGGCGGTAGGCGGTAACCGCCTGCGCGCTGGTTGAGAGCGGACAAGGACGGGTTGCCCGCCCACGCCCGCAGCCCCCTCAAGAGCGCGACGAACTGCGCTGGAGTCGCTGCCGTTTCGGGGTCAGGTGGATCACCGTCCAGCGGCTCCAAATGCTGGATGACTGATCTTCCCGCGGCCTGGCTGGCCTGGACGTGCAAGGTCTGGGCGCGTTCGATGTCTCCCCCGCAGGCACTGACGAACGACCGCGTGACCTGCCAGGTCGGAAGCTCGCGGCCGCTGGCGGCACTGCACAGGGTCGAGCTTGCCATGCCAGTGAGCGCAGCCAGCTCACGGTAGGTGGCGCCCTTCCGCCGGCGCAGTCGACGCAGCTCACGGGCGAGCTCGTGCGAGGGGCCGGCGGAAGGGACGAGCGGCTGCTCTGGCCGTCCGCCGCCAGGCATCACATTTGCCGTGACGCTAGGCGTTGTCGGGCGGCGCGATCCGGAGCCGGGCGGCGATTTCAGTGGCGATCAGCCCGGCACCACCGATGACCGCAAGCGCGGCGGCACTGGGGTAGCCGCGGCCTAGAAGCCACAGCACCCCCACCACCACGATGATCAGGATCACGATCGACCCACGGACCGCACCAGCGGCGGGCCGAACTCCGGGCGGAGGAAGCTCCCTCACGTGCTGGTTCCGGCGATCCGTGCGCGACTTTGCGCGCCTCAAGGGCAGCATCGTCGAGTACACCCCTTTCATTGTCCAGTGGCGTGAGACGAGGACTTGGGAGTCTCAGGCTGGGGCGTGGTTACCGCCATGCCCCAGCCTGAGAGACGACTCCTAGCTCAACTGTCCACCAGTGTTCACGGAGGGGTAAATGCCTTTGAGTTGTTCGGAGCCATTCGGACTTCACACACCCTCTGGACAGCTAAGAGGCGCGCGGTTCACCGGGTCAAAGCCCCCTTTAATCCGAGCGAGACCTAACTAGTTCGCCAGGGATGCCTTACTATCGCGAAAGATGGGTCTTTCTTTTGAGCCTGGACCGGAAGGGCGTCCCATCCAACAGAGGCACATCCCACTACGTCGCCGAGCACCCGGTTTCATTGGCGTGAGACGAGGCGCCCTGGCGATCGAGGCGGGCATCTGTTACCGCAGATGCCCGCCTACACGTTTGAGATGATCCGCTTCCGCGCAGCACCAGCCTTGGGCCGCCGCGGTCGAGGTCGGCCAGCAGTTCGTCGCGCAGCCCGGAGCGCCTCCGGCGTGCCACCGTCCTAGCGGAGCACGTCGTCCAGGATCGCGTCGGGACGGTGAGGCCGGACGGCGGAAGACAGGCCCGCCTGAGCGGTAGGCGAGGGTCTCACATAATGCGGGTCAGGCGAGATCGCCGCGTTTGGCGGGCTTTTGGATGGTGTCGATGTTGAGTGTGTAGGTGTTGCGGATGCGTTCGATGTCGAAGTCGTCTGGGTTGACGGGCTGGCGTTTGACGGTGACCAGTCCGAAGGCTTCGAGTTCCTTCATTCCTCTGAGGAGGCCGGCCTCGGTGAGGATGTGTCTCTGGCGCAGCAGTGACTGGGTGGCGGTGGACACGCGGGAGTAGACGATCTGCACCGGGCGCTCCTCGGGTGTCGATCCCCGAAGCCGTGTTCACGGTCGGGAGGGGCCGGACCCTCCTTCTATCTGC
>NZ_JBIRBA010000054.1:0-27949 GCF_044326345.1 Actinomadura sp. 9N215
TTCGTGTCGTACGGCGGTTCCGCGACCTTCGCCAACATGATCGCCTTCGGTCTGCTGCAGGCGGTGCACGTCCGCCGCCGGCCGTTCGACTAGCCCCGCGGCCGCCGGCCGTTCGATCGGCTCCGCGGCGGTAGGCTGGCGTTCATCCCACGTCCCCTGCACGGAGGATTCCGTCATGCCGGTCGAGTCGCTCTTCCCGCGCCTGGAGCCGCTGCTCCCGGGCGTGCAGAAGCCGATTCAGTACGTTGGCGGCGAGCTGAACTCCCAGCTCAAGGACTGGGACGGGGCCGAGGTCCGCTGGGCGCTGATGTACCCGGACGCCTACGAGGTCGGGCTGCCGAACCAGGGCGTCCAGATCCTGTACGAGATCCTGAACGAGCGCGACGGCGTCCTCGCGGAGCGGACGTACTCGGTGTGGCCCGACATGGAGGCCGTCATGCGGGAGCACGGCATCCCGCAGTTCACCGTCGACGCGCACCGTCCGGTCGCCGCGTTCGACGTGCTCGGCGTGTCGTTCTCCACCGAGCTCGGCTACACGAACCTGCTGACGGCCCTCGACCTCGCCGGAATCCCGCTGGACGCCGCCGACCGCACCGGCGACCACCCGATCGTCATCGCGGGCGGCCACGCCGCGTTCAACCCGGAGCCGATCGCCGACTTCGTCGACGCGGCCGTCCTCGGCGACGGCGAGGAGATCGCGCTGGCCATCACCGAAGTGATCCGCGAATGGAAGGCCGAAGGCGAACCCGGCGGACGCGACGAGCTCCTGCACCGGCTGGCCGCGTCCGGCGGCGTGTACGTCCCGCGCTTCTACGACGTCACCTACCTGCCCGACGGGCGCATCCAGCGGGTCGCGCCGAACCGTCCTGGCGTGCCGTGGCGCATCGAGAAGCACACCGTCATGGACCTCGACCAGTGGCCGTACCCGAAGAAGCCCCTGGTCCCGCTCGCGGAGACCGTCCACGAGCGGTTCAGCGTGGAGATCTTCCGCGGCTGCACGCGCGGCTGCCGGTTCTGCCAGGCCGGGATGATCACCCGGCCGGTGCGGGAGCGGTCGATCACCACGATCGGGAACATGGTCGAGCAGGGCCTGAAGGAGTCCGGGTTCCAGGAGGTCGGGCTGCTCAGCCTGTCCAGCGCCGACCACAGCGAGATCGGCGACGTGGCGAAGGGCCTGGCCGACCGCTACGAGGGCACCAACACCTCCCTCTCCCTCCCGTCCACCCGCGTGGACGCGTTCAACATCACGCTCGCCAACGAGTTCTCGCGCGGCGGGCGCCGCTCGGGCCTGACGTTCGCGCCGGAGGGCGGCTCCGAGCGGATGCGCAAGGTGATCAACAAGATGGTCACCGAGGACGACCTGATCCGCACCGTCACCACCGCCTACGAGAACGGCTGGCGGCAGGTCAAGCTGTACTTCATGTGCGGCCTGCCCACCGAGGAGGACGAGGACGTCCTCGCCATCGCCGGCATGGCCAAGCGGGTCATCCAGGCGGGACGCGAGGCCACCGGCCGCAAGGACATCCGCTGCACGGTCTCCATCGGCGGGTTCGTGCCCAAGCCGCACACCCCGTTCCAGTGGGCCGCGCAGTGCGACCACGAGACCGTCGACCGCCGCCTGCGCGCCCTCAAGGACGCCCTGCGCGGCGACAAGGAGTACGGCCGCGCCATCGGCCTGCGCTACCACGACGGGCAGCCGTCCATCGTCGAGGGCCTCCTCTCTCGCGGCGACCGCCGCGTCGGCAAGATCATCCGTGCGGTGTGGGAGGACGGCGGCCGCTTCGACGGCTGGAGCGAGCACTTCTCCTACGAGCGCTGGACGGCCGCCGCCGAGAAGGCGCTGTCCGGCGAGCCCGTCGACCTGGCCTGGTACACCGTCCGGGAGCGCGACGAGGTCGAGGTCCTGCCGTGGGACCACCTCGACGCCGGTCTCGACCGCGAGTGGCTCTGGCAGGACTGGCAGGACGCCGTCGACGAGACCGAGGTCGAGGACTGCCGCTGGACGCCCTGCTACGACTGCGGCGTCTGCCCGACCATGGGCACCGAGATCCAGATCGGCCCCACGGGGAAGAAGCTGCTCCCACTGTCGGTCGTCTAGCCGGGACCGCCGAACCGCGGCCGGGACCGCCAAGCCGTGGCCGGGGCCGCCGAGCCGTGGCCGGAACCGCCGAAACCGGCCCCGCGAAGGGCCTGAGCTGCGGAGACCGGGGGTCACGGCACCGGTGCATGGCGGAACCGTGCGCGGCGACCCGTACTCTATAGGGAGACCTTGTTTTTCGACTCGACACGAGTAGGAAGGACCAGAACCCTGGCACCCATGCCGGAGGGTCCGCCGCCGGCCCCCGTGACCCAGCGACTGCGCGTCCGCTATGCCAAGCGGGGCAGGCTGCGGTTCACGAGCCACCGCGACATTTCCCGGGCCGTGGAACGCGCCGTCAGGCGCGCCGGGATCCCTGTCGCGTTCAGCGGCGGATTCACCCCCCACCCGAAGATCTCGTACGCGGGTGCGGCGGCGACAGGGGTGGCCAGTGAGGCGGAATACCTCGAGATCGGGCTCACCGCGCCCCGCGACCCTGCGCGGGTGCGGGCCGATCTCGACGCGGCCCTGCCCCCCGGGCTCGACATCGTCGATGTCGTGCCGGTACGGGCGGGACGCGCATCGAACCGTCCGGAAGGCGGGCACGACCCCTCGGCGCAGCCGAGAGCGGGCGCGTTCGCCGAACGGCTCCAGGCGTCCGAGTGGCGGATCCGGCTGGACGGCGTGTCATCCGACGATGCCGCCGCCGCCGTGGCCGCCTTTCTGGCCGCCGGCGAGATCGAGGTCGAACGCCTCACCAAGAAGGGGCTGCGCCGTTTCGACGTGCGCGCCGCCGTGTCCACCTGTGAGCTGGACCGGCGCGCCGCGGACGCGGCGGATGCCCCTTGTGCGATACTTCGAATGGTTGTTCGGCATTCCACACCCGCCGTACGACCCGACGACATCCTCACCGGACTGCGCCAGGTAGCCGACCTCGCGCCGCCGTCACCCCCGCTGGTGACCAGGCTGGCGCAGGGGCCCCTCGACGCGGACACCGGTGGCCTCGCGGATCCCCTGGATCCCGACCGGGAGATCGGAGTGCCGTCCGGCGACGACGCCGAGACGGCCCGCGGCCAGGAGCGGCCGCTGCCCGGGGACGCCGCGAGCGCGGATGCCGTCAGCGCCTGACCGTGAGACCGAAGCCGTGGCGACACGGAACCGGTCCCGCAGGGTACGGCGGGCGCACCCCCGACGACTTCGTCGTCATGGCCGGACGATCGTCCGGCGGTGACGACACCGACGACTGACGGAGCGCTCCCGCGCGGCGCACCGCGTCGATCCGCCCTCGGCGGAGCGACCGGACGCGCCCGGGAGCCTGACGGGAGATTGCCCGGATGCTTGAGAACGAAGCCGATTCGGCCACAGCCGAAGGCACCGAGAACGAGAACAACGAGAACGCGAACACGCAGAATGCGAGCACGCAGAACGCGGGCACCGAGAATGCGAGCACGGAGAGTGCGGGCGTGGTGGCCGAGGGTGAGAGCGCCGAGGCGGTGACGTCGCGGCCGCGCCGCGCCAGCCGTCCCGCGGGCCCGCCGCCCGAGACGGCCGCCGCCTCCGCCGCGCCCCCGGCCGCGGCGGAACCCGGGGAGCCGGCAGGGGAGGCCGCTCCCGCCGAGGAGGCCCCCGCGCCGCCGAAGCGGGCCACCCGGGCCCGCACCCGCACCAGGAGCGGCAAGGCCGCCGAGACGTCCGAGCCCGTCCCGATGACGGGCGCCGAGACCTCCCCGGACACCGAGACCGAGCCGTCGGCCGCCGCCGTGAGCGAGCAGCCCGCCCCCGAGCGGGCCGCCGCCGAGCAGCCCGCTGCCCAGCAGGCCGACGAGGCGCCCGCGCCGCGCACCCGGACCAGGACGCGCCGCCGTTCGACGGCCGCCGCCGCGCCGGACGCGGCCGAGGCGGTCGTCCCCGCGGTCCCGCCGGTGCCGGACGTGCCGTCCGCCGAGCAGCCGCAGGTGTCGGAGACCGAGCCGGCCAGCGGAGTCGGCATCCCCGGCGTGACGTTCCAGCCGCCGATGGTGGTGTTCCAGCCGCCGCAGCCGAAGGCCGAGACCGCCGCCCGCCCGAAGGACGAGCCGAAGCGCGGGCCGGCCGAGCCCGCCGAGCGCGACACGCGCGACGCGTCCGACGATGAGCGCGACGAGGAGCGCGACGAGCGGCCGTCCGACGAGGACGACTCCGACGACCGTCCGTCCCGCAGGCGCCGCCGCCGTGGCGGACGCGGCCGCGGCCGGGGCGGCAAGGAGGGCGCCGACGACGACGCGCAGAACGACGAGCCCGAGGAGAGGGACGAGGAGCCCGCCAAGGAGCCCGTCAAGGCCGCCAAGAAGGACAAGAGCACCAAGAAGGACAAGTCCCCCAAGAAGGGCAAGGACAAGGCCAAGGAGTCCAAGGCGGAGGAGGCCGAGCGCGAGGACGCCGCGGACGACGGCGACGAGGACGAGGGCGGCCAGGGCGGATCGAGCCGCCGCCGTCGCCGCCGCAGGCGCCGTTCCGGGACCGACGGCGACGGCACCGGCACGGACGACCCGCCGAACACCGTCGTCCACGTCCGCACGGCCCGCGAGGCCCGTGCCGCCGCCGAGAACGAGGTCCAGTCCGTCCGGGGCTCGACCCGGCTTGAGGCCAAGAAGCAGCGCCGCCGGGAGGGCCGCGAGCAGGGCCGCCGCCGCCCGCCGGTGATCACCGAGGCCGAGTTCCTGGCGCGCCGCGAGTCCGTCGAGCGGGTCATGGTGGTGCGGCAGGAGGGCGAGCGCACCCAGATCGCCGTCCTGGAGGACGACGTCCTCGTCGAGCACTACGTGAACCGCGCCACCCACCAGAGCTACGTCGGCAACGTCTACCTCGGCAAGGTGCAGAACGTGCTGCCGTCGATGGAGGCGGCGTTCGTCGACATCGGCAAGGGCCGCAACGCCGTCCTGTACGCGGGCGAGGTCAACTGGGACGCCTCGGGCCTCGAAGGCCAGCCGCGCCGCATCGAGTCGGCGCTGAAGTCGGGCCAGTCGGTGCTCGTCCAGGTCACCAAGGACCCGCTCGGCCACAAGGGTGCCCGGCTGACCAGCCAGGTCTCGCTGCCCGGCCGCTACCTCGTGTACGTCCCGGACGGCTCGATGACCGGCATCAGCCGCAAGCTCCCCGACAAGGAGCGCAGCCGCCTCAAGGCGATCCTGAAGAAGGTCATGCCGGAGAACGCCGGCGTGATCGTCCGGACCGCGGCCGAGGGCGCGACCGAGGAGGAGCTCTCCCGGGACGTCTCGCGCCTCGCCGCCCAGTGGGACAACATCCAGAAGAAGGTCAAGAACGCCAGCGCGCCGTCGCTGCTCTACGGCGAGCCCGATCTGACGATCCGCGTCGTCCGCGACATCTTCAACGAGGACTTCTCCAAGCTCGTCGTGTCCGGGGAGGGTGCCTGGGACACCGTCTCCGAGTACGTCGAGTACGTCGCGCCGCACCTCGCCGAGCGCGTCGAGCGCTGGACGGGCGGCCAGGACGCCCTGTCCGCGTACCGCATCGACGAGCAGATCGCCAAGGCCCTCGACCGCAAGGTGTGGCTGCCGTCCGGCGGCTCCCTGGTGATCGACCGCACCGAGGCGATGACGGTCATCGACGTCAACACCGGCAAGTTCACCGGGCAGGGCGGCAACCTGGAGGAGACCGTCACCCGCAACAACCTGGAGGCGGCCGAGGAGATCGTCCGCCAGCTCCGGCTCCGCGACATCGGCGGCATCGTCGTGATCGACTTCATCGACATGGTGCTGGAGAGCAACCGCGACCTGGTGCTGCGCCGCCTCGTCGAGTGCCTTTCGCGGGACCGTACCAAGCACCAGGTGGCCGAGGTCACCTCGCTGGGCCTGGTGCAGATGACGCGCAAGCGCGTCGGCCAGGGCCTGGTGGAGGCGTTCTCGGAGACCTGCGAGTCCTGCGGCGGGCGCGGCATCCACGTCCACCTGTCCCCGTCCCCGGTCGAGCCGAAGCCCGACAAGGCGGCGGCGGGCAAGGAGAGCGGCCGCCGCCGCAGGCGCAAGGGCGAGGTCGAACGGGTCGTCGAGGAGAAGCTGGCCGCGCACGAGTCGCGTCCGGCGGAGCCCGCCGAGCCTGTCGCGTCCGAGGTTGCCGCGTCCGGGGCTGCCGCGTCCGAGCGCGCCGCGTCCGAGGCCGTGGAGCTCGCGCCGTCCGAGCCCGCCGCGCCGGTGCGCGCGCGCCGGCGCAGGTCGGGCCCGGCCAAGCGCCCCGCGGGCCCGCCTCCGGAGCCCGACGCCGACGAGCCCCCGGCGCAGGCCGCCGCCGAGCCCGCCGAGACCGAGGCCGCTGCCGGGACCGAGACCGCTGCCGGGGCCGAGACCGCTGGTGGGGCCGAGGCGGAGACGGTTGCCGGGGTCGACGCGGAGACCGGCGCCGCCCCGGCCGCGCCCGACGCCGCCGAGCCGGTCCCGGTCGCCGCCAACGGCACCGAGCCGTCCGGTAAGGACCTCAACGGCTCCGCGCCCGTCGCCCCCGAGCCGAACGGCTCGACGGCCGAGGCCGCCGAGGAGGCGGAGGCGGAGCCGGTCGCCCGGCGCCGGGTCCGCCGCTCCTCCGCCGCGTCCGCGGCCCAGGCCGCCGAAGCGGACGCCGAGTAACGACCCGCACCGGCGGGCGGGCGCGATCCCGTGCCCGCCCGCCGGAGGGCCGCTCCCTTCTGGGTCAGGGTGCGTTCGCGCCGGGGCATCCGGTAGTCTTGTACTTCGGCGCGCCGTGGGCGCGTCATCTGAACCTGCACCGCGAACCCGTCCGGGGGCGTTCGGTGCGCACCTCGCCGATCCGGTGAGGTCAAGCAGAGAGCACCAGGTCTTCTCTGGTGTGCCGCCTTCGGCCTGGCGCCGGAGGTAGGCCCCCATCCGGGGGCTGGTGTAGCCACGCGCGGGACCGGTTCAGTCCGGAAGCGCGCGAAGACGAAGGGTTTCCGCGGTGTACGCGATTGTCCGCGCAGGCGGCAGGCAGGAAAAGGTCGCCGTCGACGACGTGCTGACCGTCGACAAGCTGTCCGGCGACGTCGGCTCGACCGTCACGTTCCCGGCCGTGCTGGTCGTGGACGGCGACGACGTCGTCAGCGGCTCGGCCGACCTCGCGCGCTACGAGGTGACCGCCGAGATCCTCGGCGCGGTCAAGGGCCCGAAGATCAACATCATGCACTACCGGAACAAGACCGGGTACAAGCGGCGGATGGGGCACCGTCAGCCGTACACCGAGGTCAAGATCACCGGTATCAAGGCCGGGAAGTAAGGGAGCGGTCAGATGGCACACAAGAAGGGCGCGTCGTCCAGCCGTAACGGCCGTGACTCCAACGCCAAGCGCCTCGGCGTGAAGCGGTTCGGCGGCCAGGCCGTCAACGCCGGCGAGATCATCGTCCGGCAGCGCGGCACCCACTTCCACCCCGGCCCCGGCGTCGGGCGCGGCGGCGACGACACGCTGTTCGCGCTGGTCGCGGGCGCGGTGAAGTTCCGCCGCTACCGCGGTCGCAACGCCGTGAGCGTCGTCCCCCCGGCGGAGTAAGGACGGGCGACCGCAGCGAAGCGAGGATCGTCCGTCCGCCTCTTCGGGGGTCTGGGGGGTGCCCCCAGAAGGACAGGCCAGGGTCAAGAAGCTTTCCGAAGGGGCGGACCGTTTCCGGTCCGCCCCTTCGCCGTTTTTCACCGAGGAGAGAGTTCACCGTGGCCGCTGGAGCGGGATCGGGCGCGCAGTTCGTCGACCGGGTGGTGCTGCACGTCGCCGCCGGCAACGGCGGCAACGGCTGCGCGTCGATCCACCGGGAGAAGTTCAAGCCGCTCGGCGGCCCCGACGGCGCGAACGGCGGACGCGGCGGCGACGTCGTCCTGGTCGTCGACGCGAACGCCGCGAGCCTCCTGGAGTACCACCGGCGCCCGCACCGCAAGGCGGGCAACGGCCGTCCCGGGCAGGGTAGCCACCGGACGGGCGCGGACGGCGCCGACGTGATCCTCCCCGTCCCGGACGGCACCGTCGTCAAGGAGAACGACCGTGTCGTCGCCGACCTGGTCGGAGAGGGCACCCGGTACGTCGTCGCGCGCGGCGGCAGCGGCGGGCTCGGGAACGCGGCGCTGGCGACCGCCAAGCGCAAGGCCCCGGGGTTCGCGCTGCTCGGTGAGCCGGGGGACGCGCGCGATGTCGTCCTGGAGCTGAAGAGCGTCGCGGACGTCGCGCTCGTCGGCTTCCCGAGCGCGGGCAAGTCGTCGCTGATCGCCGCGCTGTCCGCCGCCAAGCCGAAGATCGCCGACTATCCGTTCACGACGCTGATCCCGAACCTCGGCGTGGTCGAGGCGGCCGAGACGACGTTCACGGTCGCGGACGTCCCCGGCCTGATCGAGGGCGCCAGCGAGGGCCGCGGCCTCGGCCTGGACTTCCTCCGGCACATCGAGCGGTCGTCCACGCTGGCGCACGTCCTCGACTGCGCGACGATGGAGCCGGGACGCGACCCCGTCAGCGACTTCGACGTCATCGAGCGCGAGCTGCGGGCGTACGACCGGGTCCTCGGCGACCGCCCGCTGTCGGACCGGCCGCGTATCGTCGTCCTGAACAAGGTGGACGTCCCGGACGGGCGCGACCTCGCCGAGATGGTCCGTCCCGAGTTCGAGGCGCGCGGCCTGAAGGTGTTCGAGGTGTCGGCGGCGACGCGCGAGGGCCTGCGGGAGCTGTCGTTCGCGATGGCGGCGATGGTGGGCGAGTACCGCGCGTCGCTGCCGCCGGCGGAGCCGACCCGCATCGTGATCCGGCCCGAGCCGGTCGGTGGCGACGCCGACTTCGAGGTCAGGGAGCTCGGCGACAACACGTACCTGATCACCGGCGCGAAGCCCGTCCGGTGGCTGCGGCAGACGGACTTCGCCAACGAGGAGGCCGTCGGCTACCTCGCCGACCGGCTCGCCCGGCTCGGCGTCGAGGACGCCCTCGCCAACGCCGGGGCGACCCCGGGCGCCACGGTCATGATCGGCACGCCGGACGACGCCGTCGTCTTCGACTGGGAGCCGGAGGTCGCGGCGGGCGACGTCGCCCCCGGCCCGCGCGGCACCGACCGCCGCCTGGGCGGACGGCCGTGACCGAGCGCGCGGCGATCGCGAACGCCCGCCGGATCGTGGTGAAGGCGGGCTCGTCGTCGCTGACCACCCCGGAGGGGTCGATCGACGCCGACCGCATCGATGCGCTGGTGGACGTCCTCGCCGCCCGCCGCGTCGGCGGCACCGAGATCGTGTTCGTGTCGTCCGGCGCGATCGCCGCGGGCCTCGGCCCGCTGGGCCTGACCCGGCGGCCGCGTGACCTCGCGACCCAGCAGGCGGCGGCGAGCGTCGGCCAGGGGCTGCTGTTCGCCCGGTACACCGCGGCGTTCGCGCGGCACGGGCTGACGGTCGGGCAGGTGCTGCTCACCGCCGACGACATGATGCGCCGCTCGCACCACCGCAACGCGCAGCGCACGCTCGCGCAGCTCCTCGCCCTCGGCATCCTGCCGATCGTGAACGAGAACGACACCGTCGCGACCGACGAGATCCGGTTCGGCGACAACGACCGGCTCGCCGCGCTCGTCGCGCACCTGACCCGCGCGGACGCGCTGGTCCTGCTGTCGGACGTCGACGCCCTCTACACCGGCGACCCGCGCCGCCCAGGCACCCGCCGCATCGCCGACGTGCACGGCCCGGACGACCTGAGGGACGTCAAGCTCGGACGGTCCGGACGCGTCGGCACCGGCGGCATGGTCACCAAGGTCGAGGCGGCCCGGATCGCGCGCATCCCGGTGGTGCTGACGAACGCCGCGTCCGCCGCGCACGCGCTCGCGGGCGACGGGGTCGGGACGCTGTTCCACCCGGCCGGCGGCCGCCGCATGTCCACCCAGGAGCTGTGGCTCGCCTACGCCACCACAGGTCAGGGGCGGGTCACGCTCGACCAGGGCGCGGTCGACGCGGTCGTGCGGGACCGCATGTCGCTGCTCCCGGCCGGGGTGACGGGCGTGTCAGGCGACTTCGCGGCGGGCGATCCCGTCGACCTGTGCGACACCGCGGGCCGGGTCGTGGCGCGCGGGCTGGTGAACTACGACGCGTCCGAGATCCCCGACCTGATGGGGCGGACGACGGGCTGGCTGGCCCGGAAGCTGGGCGCGGAGTACGAGCGCGAGATGATTCACCGCGACCACCTGGTCATACTGGAATGGTCCGAGGGGTCCGAGGGGTCCGGGGGGCCGTCCCCCCGGAATGATCCGTCTGAAGGGGACGTGTGATGAGCGAGGCCGACGAGTTCGAGCGGGTGGCGCGGCGCGCCAGGGAGGCCGCGGCGGGGCTGGCGCCCCTGCCGCGGGCGGCGAAGGACACGGCGCTGCACCGCATCGCAGACGCCCTGGTCACCGCCGCGCCGGAGCTCGTCAAGGCGAACGCGGCCGATGTGGCGCGGGCCCGGGAGAGCGGCACGTCCGAGTACATGATCGACCGGCTGAGCCTGTCGGAGGGCCGGATCGCCGCGATCGCGGACGCCGTCCGGAAGGTCGCCGCGCTGCCGGACCCGGTGGGGGAGTCGGTGCGCGGGAGCGTCCTGCCGAACGGGCTGGAGCTGCGGCAGGTGCGGGTGCCGCTCGGCGTCGTCGGGATGATCTACGAGGGCCGTCCGAACGTGACCGTGGACGCCGCCGCGCTGTGCCTGAAGAGCGGGAACGCGGCGTTGCTGCGCGGCTCGTCGTCGGCGTTCGACTCGAACACGGCGCTGGTCGGGGTGATGCAGCGGGCGCTGGCGGAGACGGAGGTCCCGGCGGACGCGGTGCAGCTCGTCCCGGGCACGTCCCGCGAGTCGGTCAAGCACCTGATGCGGGCCCGCGGCCTGGTGGACGTGCTGATCCCGCGCGGCGGCGCCGCGCTGATCAGCTCGGTGGTGGAGGAGTCGACGGTCCCGGTGATCGAGACGGGCGTCGGGAACTGCGCGGTGTACGTGGACGCCGCCGCCGACGTCGCCATGGCCGTGGAGATCCTGCTGAACGCGAAGACGCAGCGTCCGTCGGTGTGCAACGCGGCGGAGACGTTCCTGGTGCACGCCGACGTCGCCGACGCGTTCGTCCCGCGCGCGCTTGAGGCGTTGCGGAACGCCGGTGTCACGGTCCACGGCGATGACCGCATCCGGTCATACGGCGGGTCATACGGCGGCGACGTCGTGGCGGCGTCCGAGGACGACTGGCGCGCCGAGTACCTGTCGCTCGACATCGCCGCCCGCGTCGTCGACTCGCTGGAGGACGCCGTCGCCCACATCCGCGAGTACGGCTCGGGCCATACCGAAGCGATCGTCACGACGTCGCAGCCGGCCGCGAAACGGTTCGTCGCCCTGGTCGACTCGGCCGCGGTGATGGTGAACGCCTCGACGCGCTTCACCGACGGCGAGGAGTTCGGCTTCGGCGCGGAGATCGGCATCTCGACGCAGAAGCTCCACGCGCGCGGCCCGATGGGGCTTCCGGAGCTGACGTCCACGAAGTACGTGGTGACCGGCGAGGGACACCTGCGCGGCTGACGAGCACAGCACCTTGTGACAATTTGACCATTGATGTCACGTCGCGGGGCGTGGTGTGATGCACGACTGTGACCCGTGAGTACACCCGCCGCCGCGTCTTGAAGGGCGCAGCCCTCGGCGCGGGCCTCGCCTCCACCGGACTCCTCGCGTTCCCGTCGCGTCCGGTCGCCGCCGCCAAGGCGGCCGCTCCCGCGCTCAGCGGCCCCGCCGAAGGCACCACCCTCGCCCGGACGTACGTGCTCGGCGCCGCGGGCGCCGGCGGCTACCGTCCCGTGATCACCGGACCCGGCGAGCCGCACCTCCTGCGCCGCGACCTCGGCGGCGCCGCGTCCGCGACCCGCACCGCCACCCGCCGCGCCGTCCTGGCGTTCGGCCAGCTCACCGACGTGCACGTCGTCGACGCGCAGTCCCCGGCCCGCGTCGAGTTCCTCGACCGCTTCAAGGACGCCATGGACGTCCTGCCCGTGCAGGGCGCGTACCGTCCGCAGGAGATCCTGTCCACGCAGGTCGCCGAGGCGATGGTGCGGGCGGTGAACGGCGTGGGGCGCGGCCCGGCGACCGGCCTGCCGCTCGCGTTCGCGATCAACACCGGGGACGCGGCCGACAACGTCCAGTACAACGAGGTCCGCTGGATCATCGACCTGCTGGACGGCGAACGCGTCCACCCCGACTCCGGCGACCCGGACCGCTACGAGGGCGTCATGGACTGGACGTCCTACGACCGCGCCTTCTGGCACCCCGAGGGCCCGCCGCCCGGCGCCGACGCCGACATCCCGATCGCCAAGTTCGGCTTCCCGCGCGTGCGGGGCCTGATCGACGCCGCCCGCAGGCCGTTCCAGGCGACCGGCCTCGACGCGCCGTGGCTCGCCGTGTTCGGCAACCACGACGGCCTCATCCAGGGCAACCTGCCGGTCAACCCGCTCATCTCCGGCCTCGCCACCGGCGGCGTCAAGATCGGCGTCCCGGCGGACGACGCGCAGGCCCGGCGCCTCGCCCGCATCCTGGCCGAGGCCGACGCCGTCGGGCTCCTGCGCCTCATCCACGAGCAGGGCGACGCGGGCGGCCTGTTCCGCCGCGTGACCCGCGACGCCGACCGCCGGATGCTGTCGCGCCGCGAGGTCGTCGCCGAGCACTTCAGGACGGCCGCGTCCCTGCGCGGACACGGCTTCACCCTGGGCAACCTCCGCGACGGGACGGCCTACTACGCGTTCGACAAGGGCGGCGTCCGGGGGCTCGTCCTCGACACCGTCAACCCGAACGGCCACTCCGAGGGCTCGCTCGACCGCAAGCAGTTCGCGTGGCTTGAGTCGCAGCTCAAGGCCGGCAGCAGCCACTACTACGCCCCGGACGGCTCCGTCGTCGAGCACGACGTGAAGGACCGGCTGTTCGTCCTGTTCAGCCACCACCCGGCCGGATCGCTGGAGAACGCGCTCGGCGGCGACCGCGTCCTCGGCGACGAGGTCCTGGCGCTGCTGCTCCGCTACCCGAACGCCGTCCTGTGGGTGAACGGCCACACGCACCGCAACCGCGTGATCCCGCACGCCCGCAGGAGCGGCGGGGGGTTCTGGGAGGTGAACACGGCCGCGCACATCGACTTCCCGCAGCAGAGCCGCATCGTCGAGCTCGCCGACAACGGCGACGGCACCCTGTCGATCTTCGCGACGACCCTGGACTCGGCCGGGCCCGCGTCCCACGGCGGCGGCCTCGGCGACCCCGTCCGGCTGGCGTCGCTGTCGCGCGAGCTGGCGGCCAACGACTGGCAGGAGCGCGAGGAGGACCGCCGCGGCGACGCCGACGACCGCAACGTCGAACTCCTCCTCCCCGCCCCGTTCTAGCCCACGGGCCGCTCCTGGGGGCACGGGAAAGGCCCGGTGCACGGGAAAGGCCGCCGCGTTCGTGCCGCGGCGGCCTGGGGGTCGCTCTCCGAAGCGCTGTCGGCCCGGCCTAGTTGCCGTCGGTCGGGCCGTTGTCGCGGCGGGTGAAGCGGTCGAACAGCCCGCCCGCAGCACCGGCCGCCGCGTCCGCCATGTCGCGGACCTTGCCCACGAACGGGTCGGCCGTCCGCTCCCACGACTCCCGGTACGACCTGGCCGCCTCCTTCATCTCGTCGGTGACCGAGGCGCTGCCGTCGTCGTCGCGGCGCGGGTAGTCGCCGGCGAGGATCCGGTCGTACTCGCCGCTGCGCGCCCACCGGTCGATCTCGGCGAACCGGATCACCGCGTACGGGTGCGACTGGCCGAGCAGGTTCAGGAACTTCAGCAGCCCGTCCCGGACGTCGCCGGCCGCGTCGTACTCGCGGGCCTGCGCCAGGAACGCCTCGCTGCTCATCTCGCCGAGGCTCGTCCCGCCTGCGAGCTTCATGTTCACGCGCTTCGCGGCGTCGAGGTCCTGCCCGACGAGCAGCCCGGCCCGGTCGGACGACAGCTCCGCCTTCCGGAACCACTCCCGCAGCCCGATGATGATCGCCGCGATGCCGATGTTGCCGAGCGGCAGCCACGCCAGCCGCGACCCGAGCTGCAGCAGGATCTGCATCATCGTCTGGTACACCGCGTGCCCGGACAGGATGTGCCCGACCTCGTGGCCGACGACGAACCGCAGCTCCTCGTCGTCCAGCAGGTCGATCAGGCCGGTGTTCAGCACGATGAAGGGGTGGTCGGAGCCGAGCGCCATCGCGTTCGGCGTCGGGTCCTGCCGGACGTACAGCTCGGGTACCTCCGGCATGTCCAGGACGTACGACGCGTCGCGGACCATGTCATAGATGTTGCGGAACTGGTCCTCGCCGACGCGCACCGTCCCGCCGAGGAACATCAGCCGCAGGGACCGCTCGTTGATCAGCCCCGACAGCTTGCGCAGGACGACGTCGAACCCGGACAGCGAGCGCAGCGCCACGAGCGCCGATCGGTCCGCCGGGTGTTCGTAGGCCCGGGAGCTGATCCCCGGGAACCGCGTCCGTGCTCGATCCGGTGTGTTCTCCGTCATGTCTGGCATGGTAGTTCCGACGAACCACCGTGTCGCAGGGTTCCCCGCCCCGGATCCGGCGACCGGCTCTGGCCGTGCCCGGGAGGCGACCCATGTTCGACCCGAAAGCCGAGGCGATGTCCCTCGACGAGCGCGCCGCGCTGCAGCGGCACCGCCTGTGGGGGCTGGTCGACCGGCTGCTCGCGGCGGACGGCGTCCAGGGCCGCCGCCTGAAGGAGGCCGGCGTCGGCGGCGGCTCGGACGTCACGCTCGCCGGGCTCCGCGGCCTCCCGTTCACCACCAAGCAGGACCTCTGGGACACGTACCCGTTCGGGATGCTGGCCGTCCCGCGCGACCAGGTCGCCGCCGTGCACGGGTCCAGCGGGACGCGCGGACGCCCCACCCTCGTCGCCTACACCAAGGCCGACCTCGACTTGTGGGCGGCGATGTGCGCGCGTTCGCTGTCGTGCGCGGGGGCGTCGCCGGGGAGCATCGTCCACAACGCCTACGGCTACGGCCTGTTCACCGGCGGAATCGGCATCCACCAGGGCGCCGTGGCGCTCGGCGCGACCGTGGTGCCGATGTCGGGCGGCATGACCGACCGGCAGGTCACGATGCTCGCCGACCTCCGCGCCGACATCCTGACCTGCACCCCCGCCTACGCGCTCCGGCTCGGCGAGGCGCTCGCGGACGCGGGCGTCGAACCGCACGCGCTCAAAGCCGGCCTCTTCGGCGCCGAACCCTGGTCGGAGGAGCTCCGTGCCGCCATCGAACGCGTCCTGCCGATCAAGGCGATGGACATCTACGGCCTGTCCGAGGTCATCGGCCCCGGCGTCGCCACCGAATGCCTCGAACAGGACGGCCTGCACGTCAACGAGGACCACTTCATCGTCGAGGCCGTGGACCCGTCGAGCGGCGAGCCCGTCGAGGACGGCACGCCCGGCGAGCTGGTGTTCACGACGCCGACGAAGCAGGCGCTGCCGCTGTTGCGCTACCGCACCGGCGACATCGCGTCCCTGACCCGCGGCGAGTGCGCCTGCGGGCGGACGCTCGTCCGGATGAGCAAGGTCCTCGGACGCGCCGACGACATGCTCGTCGTCCGCGGCGTCAACGTGTACCCGAGCGAGGTCGAGCGCGTCCTGCTCGGGTCCGGGCTCGTCCGGCCGCACTACCAGCTCGTCGTGGACCGCCGCAGCCCCGCCGTCCGGCTCCTCGTCGCCTGCGAGGCCCTCTCGGGGAACCCCGGGGACGAGATCGTCCGCACCCTGCGGGAGTCGCTCGGGCTGACCGCCGAGGTGTTCGTCCTGCCCGGCGGCACCGTGCCGAGGGTCGAGGTCGGCAAGGCCGTCCGCGTCGTGACCTGGGAGGACGGCGCCGCCCCCCTCCCCGGCCTCGCCTGACCCCCGCGCCGCTCCCCGGCTCCGCCTGACCCCCGGCGCCCCGCCCCGGCGCCCCTGCCTGGCCTCACCTGGGCCCCGGGCCCCGGACGTTCCGGGCGCGGGCCCCGCTGGCTATTCTCGTCGCCATGACGCAAAAGCGGCGGCTGGGGATCATGGGCGGCACGTTCGACCCGATCCACCACGGGCACCTCGTGGCCGCGAGCGAGGTCGCGCACTTCTTCTCCCTCGACGAGGTCGTGTTCGTGCCCACCGGCATCTCGTCCCACAAGGAGGGACGCAAGGTCGCCGCCGCCGAGGACCGCTACCTCATGGCCGTGATCGCCACCGCGTCCAACCCGCGCTTCTCCGTCAGCCGCGTCGACGTCGACCGGCCGGGCCCCACCTACACCGTCGACACCCTCCGCGACATGCGCCGGATCCAGGGCCCGGACGCCGACCTGTTCTTCATCACCGGCGCCGACGCCCTGGAGAAGATGCTGACCTGGCACGACACCGAGGAGCTGTTCGAGCTCGCGCACTTCGTCGGCGTGACCCGTCCCGGCCACCGGCTCGCCGACCCGGGACTGCCCAACGGGCGGGTCTCGCTCATGGAGGTCCCGGCCCTGTCGATCTCCTCGTCCGAATGCCGCGACCGCGTCCACTCCGGCGAGCCCATCTGGTATCTCGTCCCGGACGGCATCGTCCAGTACATCAACAAACGCGACCTTTACCGCGCCTAGCCCAAGAGGTCCGGCGACACGCGAATCGGGCGTCCCCGCGCGGGACATACCCTGGTAGACGGAAGGGCCGCATGAGCAATGCGGTCGAACGGCGACATAGGGGTCCGATGTCCGCCACCCGTGAGAAGGTGTTAGCGGAGACGACCCCTACAGGGAGGATCGCGAGCGCATCGTGACCGCATCCGAGAGGGCGGCGCAGCTCGTCCGGATCGCCGCCGAGGCGGCGGGCGACAAGCTGGCCGACGACATTCTTGCCTACGACGTGAGCGAGCAGCTCGTCATCACCGACGCGTTCGTGCTCTGCTCCGCGCCCAGCGACCGCCAGGTCCGCGCCATCGTCGACGAAGTCGAGAAACGCCTCCGCGAGGACGCCGGCGCCAAGCCCGTCCGCCGCGAGGGCGAACGCGAGGGCCGCTGGGTGCTGCTGGACTACGCGGACATCATCGTGCACATCCAGCACGAGGAAGACCGCATGTTCTACGCCCTCGAACGGCTCTGGAAAGACTGCCCCCTCATCGAACTGCCGGAACACGTCACCGCCCACCATGACCAGCGCGCCCGGACCGTCGGGAGCGCGAGTGAGTGACGTCCGCGCCGCCCGCCCGCCGGGGAGACGGCGCCTCGTGCTCTGGAGGCACGGCCAGACCACCTGGAACGTCGAACACCGCTTCCAGGGCAAGACCGACGTCCCGCTCGACGACACCGGGCTCCAGCAGGCCCGGCGGGCGGCCGCCCTGCTCGCCGGGCTCCGCCCCACCGACCTCGTCTCGTCGCCGCTCCGCAGGGCCGCCGACACCGCCCAGACCCTCGCCGACCTCACCGGGCTCGCCGTCCGCTACGACAAGGACCTCATCGAGCGCGACGGCGGCGCCTGGGAGGGCCTGACCAGCCGCGAGATCCGGGAACGCTACCCGGCCGAGCACGCCGCCTGGCAGCCGCCGGGCGGCGAGACCAGCGCGCAGGTGGCCAAGCGCGTCGGCGCCGCCCTCGAACGCGCCCTCGACGACCTCGCCCCCACCGGGCAGCTCGTCGTCGCGTCGCACGGCGCCGCGCTCCGCCTCGGCATGTCCCATCTCCTCCGCCTTCCCGAAGAGACCTGGGAACGCCTCGGCGGCCTCTCCAACTGCTGCTGGTCCGTCCTCATCGAGATGCGCGACGGCGGCTGGCGCCTCGCCGAGCACAACGCCGGAACCCTGCCGGAACCCGTCCTCAGCGACGACCGTCCCGACGCCGGGACCTGATCCAAAACGATTCGAGCCGCGGCCGCCCCGTCCGATACACTGGCGGGGCGCCGCGGGATGAACGTCCACGCGGCGGCGGGGCTATGGCGCAGTTGGTAGCGCGCCTCCATGGCATGGAGGAGGTCTGGGGTTCGAATCCCCATAGCTCCACAGATGAGTCGGGAGTGGTGCGGTCGGAGCCGGAGGCTCCTTCCCCGCCACTCCTTCTTCGTGTCGGCCCAGACCCCCGATGTGACGGGCTCCGCCCGCATGACCCTTCCGGCTGAGATTCTCGGTGTCGTTCCGGATGGTCACATCTTGGCTTCGAGCATTTCGGGACTTCGCCCCTTGGCCCCGTTTTTCGGGATTCTGTTCGGCGACGAGTCGGGGCCGTCGAACGCTTTCTTGCGCACGACGGCCGGAGCAGCGGCGTAGGAATGGTTTCATGCCTGGTATGGGAAGACACCGCAGGGGGGCGCGCGAGGTCACGGTGGCCGACCTCATCGACGAGCTGCGCAGGTACGAGCCGGGGATGCAGGTGCGGCTGGCCATCCAGCCGCGGCTTCCGCAGGAGCACGCCGTCGGCCCCGTGGGGGAGGCCGACGGGATCGTGTGGATCGGAGACGGGGGACAACGCGGCTACGCCCCCGAGGAAGTCCGCGAAAGCCTGGGATGGACCTGACCGCAAAAGGTTCGCCATGACGGCGGCTACCTTTCGTCCGCCCGCGCTTCACCATGTCGATCATGCGGGAACAGCCACGTAGTGGCGATGCATGATCGAGATGAGGGTTGACCCATGAGAAGTCGGATCTCCGGAAGAACACTGCTGCCCGCCGTCCTCGCCGCCGCGGCCGTCACGGCCGTGGGGGCGCCCGCCCTGGCGCGCCACGCGCCGCCGCCGGCCCCTGACGCCCAGAGCGAGCCGGCCGCGGAGACCTACACCGAGGACGACTGCGCACAAGCGCTCAAAATCCTCGCGCACTACAAGCTGCTCCCGAACCAGCCCGACGTCGGACGCACCCTCTGCTCTCTGAACCAGGAGAAGAAGCAGGAGCAGGAGCAGGCCGCCCAGGACCAGCCCGCCCAGGACCAGGCCGCCCAAGGCCGGCCCACCGAGGGCCGGCCTACCGAAGGCCGGCCCGCCGGAGGCCGCCCTGCCCAGAGCGAGAAGACCAACCAGATCAGCAGCAAGCACACCACCGAGAGCGGCAAGGTCGTCGAGGAGAACAAGATCCTCGGCGTCCCGGTCGAGTGGCCCAAAAGCCTCACCGTCCACGTACCGACGGTCAACGACCACTGGTACACCTACACCTCGAAGGAGCCGGGCACCTCGAAGAAGCCGAGCTGACGCGCGCCGCGGGCCGCGGCGGGACGTCCGCCGCGGCCCGCGTCCGAACCGCTTCCAACGTGCACTAAGCTTTAGCCCGATCGAGGGGCTATGGCGCAGTTGGTAGCGCGCCTCCATGGCATGGAGGAGGTCTGGGGTTCGAATCCCCATAGCTCCACGAGGCGGGCTCTGGTGCTCGCCGGCCTACGGGCCGGCTTCGCCGGGGCCCGCAGTGTTTTTCGGGGGGACGACCCCCCGAGCCCCCCGATGTGGGGGGCTTCGCCCCCCACGCCCCCCACTGGGGGCTCCGCCTCCCCACGCCCCCCAGTGGGGGCTTCGCCCCCCACGCCCCCTTCCGGCTGAGGTTGCTGGGGGCGTGCGGGTGGTCACTTCGCTTTGTGTTCCCGGGCCTTGAGTTCGCCGCCCTCTTGCCGTGGTCGCTTGTCCTGTGTCCTGGTGCTAGGTGGTGTAGCGGAGGACGGCTCCTACGCGGAGGTGGGGGTTGGGGCCGTTGGGCGGTAGGACGACCAGTTCGCCGTCGGTGGCGGTCGTGGCTCGGATCAGGGCGGCGTCCGCTCGTGCCTCGCTGGGGGAGGTCACCCCGAACTCGTCATGGAGTTCTTCTGGGGTGGTGGCGATCTGCGCCGGGTCCGGGCCCACCCACAGGCGGGCGGGGGAGTCGGGATCGTCCTCCAGGAGGAGTGTCTCGACGCGGCCCTGGCGTGCGGCCTCGGTGGTGGCGGGGAGGCCCGAGACGGCGCGCTGGCCGTTGGCGAGTTCGCGGTCGAAACGCTCGGCGACGGTCATGATGCGTTCGGCGGTCTTGAGGTTCAGGATGCGGTGGAGCTCGGCGTCCAGGCCGGGGTCGTCGACGGTGGTGTTCTTGTCGGCCTCGACGGTGTGTTCCAGGACGTGCTCGGAGACCTCGTCCAGGACGGCGGTCCGGGCGCGCGTGTCACCGGCGATCACGACGGCCTCGGCGCCGTAGCGGTCGGCGGCGCGGTCGATCTCGTGGGCGACCTTCTTGGCGTTGGTCTTCCACACGTTCTCCGACGAGCGCTGGAAGCGGGACTGGTTCCAGTCGCCCGCCTTGGTCTTGCGGATGGGGTACTCCTCGTCCCCCTGGACGTCGATGTGCCGGTGCTCCCCGTCGGCGGTGACGCAGTCGATCGCGCCCCCGCGGCGGTCGACGACGGCCAGCAGGTGGGGGAACCGCTCACCGCGTTCGGCGAGGTAGGGGAGGACGTCCGGGAGCGGGGCCAGGGTCGCGTGGGGGGTGCGGGGCGGGCCGGGGAGCCGGTCGGCGTGCACCACCTCGCCGTCCACGGCGAAGATCACCAGTCCTTCGGAGCGGCGCGCCCGCGTCTCCTCGGCGATGGTCTGCTCGATCGCGTGGAGCGTGCCCTTCGGGGCGTGCTGGGCCTCCAGGTCCGCGCGCAGCGCCCGCCACCGCAGCTCGACGGCTTTGGACGCGTCCTCGGTGGTCCGGGTGAGGTCCGCGTACACCGACGCGAAAGGGCCTGGACGTTGGTACAGCGTCTTGAGGAATGCCAGATCCATGGGGTGGCCCTACCCGCCGTATATGGGGCAAACGTAAAGAATGGGGCGTTTGGGGCGTCATTCGTGGGCGGCCGGCCGGAGCCGCGCGCGGGCGAGCCGCGGCCGGTCCGGGCCCGCGTTCACGGGTTCTGCGCTCCGGGGTTGACGATCAGGCAGAACTCGTTGCCCTCCGGGTCCGCGAGCACCGTGGTCGGCCACCCGTCGTCCACGAACGGCCCGCGGAGCACCGTCGCGCCTAGCGCGGTGACGCGGGCGAGCTCGGCGTCCATGTCGGAGACCCGCAGGTCCACGTGCATCCGGTTCTTCGTCAGCTTCGGCTCCGGGACCTGCTGGAGCAACAGCCGAGGCCCTCTGCCGGTCGGGTCGGTCAGGGGCACGTACGGCGGCGCGTACCCGCCTCGGTCGTACCCGAGGGCGGCGGACCAGAAGTCCGCCAGGCGCTCGGGGTCGGGGCAGTCCAGGACGAAGACCAGCTCCATCAATGGCCGCGCAGCGCGTCGATCAGCTCGGACTTGTTCATCGACGAGCGTCCCTCGATGCCGATCTCGCGGGCCCGCTTCAGCAGGTCTTCCTTCGTCCAGTCGGTGTACGGCGGGTTCTTGCCGCCCTTGCGGCCGACCTTCCGCTTGCCCTGGCCCGCCGACGCGTTCGCGATCCGCGCCGACTTCTCCTTGCTCTCGCCCTTGTCGCGAAGCCTCTGGTACGTCGTCTCGTCCTTGATCTGCGCTCTAGGCATATCGGACACCTACCCGGTACGCGCGGTCCACACATCGGCGACAATGGCAGCGGGAAAGGGGATTCGTGCGCATCGGCATCCTGGGCCCGCTCGACGTGCGGGACGAGGCCGCGCGGCCCGTCGAGGTCGGCGGCCGGCGGCTGCGCGCCCTGCTGGTCCGGCTCGCCGCCGACGCGGGCCGGCCGGTGTCGGCGGACCGGCTGCTCGACGACCTGTGGGACGGCGCCCCGCCCGCCGGCGGCGGCAACGCGCTGCAGGCGCTGGTCTCGCGGCTGCGCGGCGTCGCCGGACGCGACCTGGTCGAGCACGGCCCGGCCGGGTACCGGCTCGGCCTCGACCCGGCGGACGTGGACGCGGTCGCGTTCGAGCGGGGCGTCGCGGCGGCCCGCAGGGAGGACGATCCGGCCCGGCGGGCCGAGCGGCTCCGTGCAGCGCTCGCGCTGTGGCGCGGACCCGCGCTCGCCGACGTCGCCGACGCCGAGTTCGCCGCCGCGCCGATCGCACGGCTGGAGGAACTGCGGCTCGCCGCCGTCGAGGACCGCGTGGACGCCGAGCTCGCCGCCAGGCAGCCCGTCCCGCCGGTCGCCGACCTCGAACCGCTGGCCGCCGCGAATCCGCTGCGCGAACGGCTCCGCGGCCAGCTCATGCGCGCGCTGTACGCGGCCGGACGCCAGGCCGACGCCCTGGAGGTCTTCGAGGAGACGCGCGCCGCCCTCGCCGACCGGCTCGGCGTCGATCCGTCCCCGGAACTGGCCGCCGTCCACCTGGAGATCCTCCGCCACGACGCCGCGGCCGCGGCCGCCGCCGAGCCGCCGCCCCCGCCGCCCGCGAAACCCGGGGAGCCGCCGCCGGACGCTCCGCGTCCCGCCCGCACGAACCTGCCCGCCCAGCTGACCAGCTTCGTCGGACGGGAGGAGGAGTCGCGGCGCGTCGCGAAGCTGCTGCGCGAGACCAGGCTCGTCACCCTCACCGGCCCCGGCGGCGCCGGCAAGACGCGGCTGGCCGGGGAGAGCGCCGCGCCGCTCGTCGAGGAGATGCCGGACGGCGTCTGGTTCGTGCCGCTGGCCCCCGTCAGCGACCCGGGCGACGTCGTGCAGGCCGTGCTCGTCGCGCTCGGCATACCCGACACGGTCCGTCCCCCCGCCGACACCCGCGTGATCGTGCGGCCCCTCGAACGGCTCACCGACTACCTCGCCGCCAAGCGGATGGTCGTCGTCCTCGACAACTGCGAGCACGTCCTCGACGCCGCCGCGCGGCTCGCCGGGCACGTCCTCGCGCACGCCGAGGGCGTGCGGATCCTCACCACCAGCCGCGAACCGCTCGGCATCACCGGCGAGTCGCTGTGCCCGGTGCCGTCCCTCCCGCTGCCGGACGACGGCGTCGCCGACCCGGCGGACGCGCTCGGCTACGCCTCGGTCCGGCTGTTCGCCGACCGGGCCGCCGCAGGGCGCCCCGGCTTCGCGGTCGACGCCGACACCGTCGCCGACGTCATCGCGATCTGCCGCGCGCTCGACGGCATCCCCCTCGCCATCGAGCTGGCCGCCGCCCGGCTGCGCTCCCTCACGACCGGCCAGATCGCGGCGCGGCTCGGCGACCGGTTCCGGCTGCTCACCGGCGGCAGCCGCACCGCGCTGCCCAGGCACCGGACGCTGCGCGCCGTCGTCGACTGGAGCTGGGACCTGCTGGACGACGTCGAACGCACCGTCCTGCGCCGCCTGTCGGTGTTCGCGGGCGGCGCGACGCCGGACGCCGCCGTCCGCGTGTGCGGCGTGGACGCCCCCGACGCGCCCGAACCCCACGACGTCATCGACGTGATCGCCGCGCTGATCGACAAGTCGCTGGTGATGGCGGACGGCGACCCCGAGGTCCGCTACCGGCTGCTGGAGACCGTCCGCGTGTACGCGGGGGAGCGGCTCGAGGAGGCGGGCGAGGCCGGACGCGTCAGGTCCGCGCACGCCGCCTACCTGGTCGACCTCGCCGAGCGGGCCGAGCCCGAGCTGCGCCGCCACGACCAGCTGCGCTGGGCGGACCGGCTGGCCGACGAGCGCGGCAACGTCACCGTCGCGTTCCGGCACCTCATCGAGATCCGCGACAAGGAGATGAGCCTGCGGCTGGTCGCGGGGCTGGTGTGGTTCTGGGTGCTGCGCGACATGGAGATCGAGGCCGGGCACTGGGCGGTCGCCGTCCGCGACATGGTCGGCGACACCGTGCCGCCCGGCCTGGAGGAGCAGTACGCCCTGTGCCTCGTCTCGGCGGGCCTCATCACGGAGATGAGCAAGGACTCCGGGCCGCAGCCGGAGTCGCTGAGCACGGTCTTCGGCGACGTCGCCCGCGTCGTCCCCGGAACGCCGATGCATCCCGCGCTCGCCCTGATGGAACCGGCGTCCAGCATGTTCAGCGGGGACATGGACGAGATCCGGCGGCGCCTGCGCCGCATCGCGGACCACCCCGACCCGTGGGTCCGCGCCGTCTCACGCACCCTCGTCGCGCACATGGGCATCAACACCGGGCACATCGACGAGGCCGCCGAGGAGGCCGCCGACGGGTACGCGCGGTTCCGCGAGCTCGGCGACCGGTTCGGGATGATCCTCGGGCTGAGCGGGATGATGCAGGTCGCCACGGCCCGCGGCGAGCTCGCCGACGCCATCCGGTTCGGCGAGGAGGCGTACGGCTACGCGACCGCCGGCGTCAGCCCCGAGCAGGGCGCGGCGATCCTCACCCAGCTCGCCCGGGCCCGCGCCCAGCAGGGCGACGTCGCGCAGGCGCGCCACGACCTCGAACTCGCCATGGCGCAGATGGAGCGGGTCGGCGAGTTCGCCGAGGCCGCCGCGGCCTCGCTCCAGCTCTGCGAGCTGACCCTGCAGGAGGGCGACCGCGAGGCCGCCCGCCCGCTCGCCGAGCGCGCCTACAAGTGGGTCGAGCCGCGCGAGCACCGTCCCGACTTCGCGCAGGTCGTCCGCCGCACCTACGGCCGGCTCGGCTGCCTCGCCGAGGAGGACGGCGACCTGGACGCGGCCCTCGGCTGGCACCTGAGGGCGTTCAGCGACCTCAAGAACGACGCGCTGATGGGCAACCCGGCCCTGGCCTCGCTGGTCGACGGCCTCGCCGCCCTCGCGGCGGCGCGCGGCGCCCGCACGCGCGCCGCCGAACTGCTCGGCACCGCGCACCACCTGCGCGGGTTCCGCGACATCGCCTGCTACGACGTCCAGCGGACGATCACGGCCGCCACCCGTGACCTCGGCGACCCCGCCTTCGCGGACGCCTACGACCGCGGCCGCCGCGTCACCCGCGACGACGTCTTCGCCGCCGGCGCCGGCATCGTCCACTCCACCGCCCCCGAACCCCCCTGACCCGCCCGGCCCGGACGACCACCCCAACCACCCGCGTCCCAAGGCTCCTGCACACCGCCGCCCGTCCGCCCACCCGCCCGTCTGCCCGTCCACGCGTCTGCCCGTCCACGCGTCTGCCCGTCCACGCGTCTGCCCGTCCACGCGTCTGCCCGTCCACGCGTCTGCCCGTCCACGCGTCTGCCCGTCCACGCGTCTGCCCGTCCGCGCACTCGCCCGTCCGCGCGTCCGTCCGTCCGCCCGCGTGTCCGTCCGCTCGCGTGTCCGCGTGTCCGCGAAGAGCGAGAACCAGCTCCTCAAGTCCAGCATCGACCTGCTCTACGCGGTCGAGGGGACGAAGCACGCCGGGCCGGCACTGAGCTTCCGGGCCGGCGCGCGTTTCGCCCCTCGATCGGCGGACGTCAGGCCCTCCGCGAGTACATCCGCATGGCCAGCGGGAACGTGACGACGACGATCCCCGCCGCCCACGCGAGCGTGTACCAGGCATGGTTCCCGATCGGCCCGCCGACCATCAGCGCACGCATCGACTCCGCCAGATGCGTGACCGGGTTGACCTTCGTCCACGCCTCCAGCCAGCCCGGCATCGTGGACGTGTCCGGCACGAGGATGCTGCTCCCGAACGTCAACGGCATCACCCAGATGAACGAGAGACCCTGGACCGTCTCCGGCGTCGGCGCGACCAGGCCCACCAGGACGGAGATCCAGCAAACCGCCAGGTAGAACACGTACGCGAGCGCGAACGCCGCCAGCACCGACAGCGGATCGGTATGGAATCGGAACCCCAGCAGCGAACCGAACCCGACCAGGACCGTCATCACGGTCACGAACCGGGCCGTGTCCCCGAGCACCGACCCGATCAGCGGCGCCGAACGTGCGATCGGCAGGCTGCGGAACCGGTCGAACACACCCTTGTGGATGTCCTCGTTCAGTGCCGTCCCGAGCCCCATCGTCGCGAACATCGCCATCTGCGCGATCAGGCCGGGCAGCAGTGTCTGCAGGTACGACTGCGTGTCGCCCGCCACCGCCCCGCCGAACACGTACAGGAACAGCAGCAGGAACACGATCGGCATCAGCGTCGTGTCCAGCAGCTTCTCCGGAGAATGCTTCAGCTGGGCGATGTTGCGCCACGCCAGCGTCAGGCCGTGCCGTAGCGTCCGCCGCGGGCTGATGTGCGCGGGCGGCGGCTCTTTGCCGGGACGGCGCCCGTCCACGGTGATGGCGGTCATGCCACGCTCCCCTCGGGGACGAGTTCGGTCTTGGACTCTTCGGCGAGATGACCCGTCAGGGTGAGGAACACCTCGTCCAGGCTCGGCATCCGCAGCGCCAGTTCCGCCGCCACGATCGACGCGTCGTCCAGCCTCCTGACCAGCGTCGACAGCAGCCGCGGGTCATGCACCGGCGCGGTCACGAGACCGGTCGGCTCCTGCACCTCGGGGGGCTCCCCGGTCAGTTCGGCGACGATCGCGGTGAGCTGCGCCGTGCGGTACGGCTCGGACGCGCGGACCACCAGCGTCTGCCGCCCGATCTGCCCCTTCAGGTCGTCGGACGTGCCCTCCGCGATCACCCGTCCGTGGTCGAACACCGCGATCCGGTCGGCGAGCGCGTCGGCCTCCTCCAGATACTGCGTGGTCAGCAGCACGGTCGCGCCTTCGGCGACGACACCGCGGACCGTGTCCCACACCTCGTTGCGGGCCCGCGGGTCCAGCCCGGTCGTCGGCTCGTCCAGGTAGATGACCTCGGGACGGTTGATCAGGCTCGCCGCCAGGTCGAGCCGCCGCCGCATCCCGCCCGAGTACGTCTTGACGGCACGCGACCCGGCCTCGGTCAGCCGGAACCGGTCGAGCAGCTGGCGCGCCCTCGCCTTCGACTCCCGCCGGTCGAAGTCCAGCAGCCGGGCGATCATCACCAGGTTCTCGGTGCCGGTCAGCTCCTCGTCCACCGACGCGTACTGGCCGGTCAGCCCGATCATCGCGCGCACCTGGACGGCGTCCTTGACGACGTCGTAGCCGCACACCTCCGCGCGTCCGGCGTCCGGCTTCAGCAGCGTCGCCAGCACCCGGACGGCGGTGGTCTTACCTGCGCCGTTCGGCCCCAGCACCCCGAGGACCGTGCCCCGGCGTGCCGAGATGTCCACACCGTCCAAGGCCTTCGTGTCCCCGAACCGTTTGCGCAGCCCCTCGGCGTGAATCACATCGTCCATCGGTATGCCCCTCACAGGTTTTCGCTCTGACGCCATCACCGTCGCCGAACCCGCTGACAGGCCGCGGACATCGGCGAAGCCGCGCTGACATCACGCTGACGCGATGCTGACGCCGCCCTCCTGAACCTCCTGTGACCAGTGGGTTTCCTCCACCGAACCAGGACGTGGACGCACCGATTTGACGGACTGTCCACGGCTGCCTAATCTTCTTCCAGCCCTGAGGGATGCGGGACGCCGGAAGGCGGACGGCCCCGGGGCGATGCCAGCAGAGAAAAATCGGTTCGCAGCTTGTTCCGGGCCGGGGTACTCTTGAATGGCAAGCCCGGACGGGATGCAGGACGCCGTGAGGTGGCCGGCCCGTAGGGCGTCTCCTCCGTAGCGATCTTGGCGGGTCTTTGGGCTCGCGGGGTTTCGTTGCGTGTGGGAACTGGGTTCGTCTCCGTCCGTCAAAAAGATCTTCGTTGATCGGGTTGACAGCGGCGGCGATTCGGGTAAGTTAGAAGGGTTGCCCCGGAGCCGGGGCCTGCGGGAGCGGGTTCACGGCGCGGTGGGTGTCCGTTTCTTGAGAACTCAACAGCGTGTTAAAAGCCAGTGCCTTTATACGGCCAGGTCTGTTTTCAGATCGGGCCGTCCCCGCAACCATCCCTATTCGGGTTTTGGTTGGGGATTTCTTTGAGGCAATGCAACCCCACTTTTTTGGGGTTGTGGTGCTGGGATTGTTTTCCGAGGTTTGGCCGGCCGGGAGGGTTCGCCCCTTTTCGGTTGGTCGTTTGGCCTTAATGGAGAGTTTGATCCTGGCTCAGGACGAACGCTGGCGGCGTGCTTAACACATGCAAGTCGAGCGGAAAGGCCCCTTTCGGGGGGTACTCGAGCGGCGAAC
>NZ_JBIRBA010000055.1:0-22481 GCF_044326345.1 Actinomadura sp. 9N215
CCCTGGGGGGCGGGGGGGGGGGGGCGGGGTCGTGGGGGGGGGGGGTGCGGCCGGTGGTGGTGGCGGCGTCGGGTTCGAGGAAGTCGGAGATGACGACGCGGAGGCCGCGGCGGGTCTGGCCGCGGTCGAGGGAGCCGATGGCGGTGGCCAGGTCGGTGGTGCGGTCGCGTTGGGGGCCGGTGCCGGTCCGTGCTCGTCCGGGGCCGGGGGCGGGGGCGGTGCGGGGGGCGCCGTCGTGGACGGATTGGGCGTCGAGTGCGGCTTGGAGAAGGGCGTAGAGGGCGGCTTTGCCGGTGCGGGCGGGCCAGCGGCGCATGCCGTCGGTGTGCAGGAGGTAGGCGCCGGCGCGGTCGCCGAGGCGGACGGTGAGGAAGCCGACGGCGGCGAGGGCGGCGACGGCGAGGTCGCGTTTGGTCATGGCGGCGGTGCCGAAGTCCATGCTGGGGGTGAGGTCGACGAGGGCCCAGGCTTCGAGTTCGTGGTCGGCGATGAGGTCGCGGACGTGGGGGGTGGTGGTGCGGGCGGTGACGGCCCAGTCCATGTGGCGGACGTCGTCCTCGCCCGGCTGGTAGAGGCGGGCTTCGGCGAGTTCGGTGCCGGGGCCGGGGAGCAGGCCGAGGTGTTCGCCGTTGAGGAGGCCGTCGAGGCGGCGGGTGACCTGGAGTTCGAGGCGGCGCAGGGTGCGTTCGGGGGCGAGGTGGGCGATCTTGCCGCTGCGCCGGCGCCGGGCGGTCATGCGGTGGTCACCGCGGCCGATCCGTGGTTCCACACGACGCGGGGCGGGGGGACGGCGGTGAGGATCTGGGTGACGACGTCGGCGGCGTCGACGCCGTCGGCGAGGGCGTCGAAGGTGAGGACGAGGCGGTGGGCGATGACGTCGCGGGCGACGGCGCGGACGTCGTCGGGCAGGACGTAGTCGCGTCCGGAGAGCAGGGCGAGGGCGCGGGCGGTGGCGGCGAGTCCGAGGGTGGCGCGGGGGCTGGCGCCGATCTCGATGACGCCGCGCAGGTCGGGGATGCGGTACTGGTCGGGTTCGCGGGTGGCCATGACGAGCCGGACGATGTAGTCGGCGATGAGTTCGTGGACGGAGACCTCTTCGGCGGCGCGCTGGAGTCCGGCGAGGCGTCCGGTGTCGAGGATCTGGGTGGCTTCGGGCGGGTCGACGCTCATGCGCTGGAGGATCTGGAGTTCCTCGTGGGCGGCGGGGTGGTGGACGTCGATCTTCATGAGGAAGCGGTCGCGCTGGGCTTCGGGGAGGGGGTAGACGCCTTCGGACTCGATGGGGTTCTGGGTGGCGAGGACGATGAAGGGGGTGGGGAGGGGGTAGGTGTTGCCGCCGAGGGAGACCTGGCCTTCGGCCATGACCTCCAGGAGGGCGGACTGGACTTTGGCGGGGGCGCGGTTGATCTCGTCGGCGAGGACGAAGTTGACGAAGACGGGGCCGAGTTCGACGTCGAACTGTTCGGTGGAGGGGTGGTAGATGCGGGTGCCGACGATGTCGGAGGGGACGAGGTCGGGGGTGAACTGGAGGCGGGCGAAGGTGCCGCCGACGACGTGGGCGAGGGTGTCGACGGCGAGGGTCTTGGCGACGCCGGGGACGCCTTCGACGAGGCAGTGGCCGCGGGCGAGGAGCGCGACGATCATGCGTTCGACCATGTGGTCCTGGCCGACGATGACCTTTTTGACTTCGGCGAGGGTGGTCTGCAGGAGGGCGGCGGCCTCGTCGACGTCGGTGGCGGCGATGGTCATGTGGGATTCCCTCACTGTCCCTTGGGTGCCGGGCTGGGCGCCTTTCGACCCTACGCGATCGCTTGTACCCGTTAGTTGGGGATACGTGCGTGGCGCGGGTGATCGGTTCGGGGCGTGCTGGAGTTTCGGGGCGTGCCGGGGTGTCGAGGGCGTGTGGGGGTGGTGTCCGGGCGTGCCGGTCGGTCGTTTGGGGCGGTGGCAGGGCGTGGTTGTTAGTGTTGCGGCCATGTCGAGGCCGTTGCCACCGGGTGATCCTGATCGGTTGGGGCCGTTTCGTTTGTCGGCTCGTTTGTCGGAGTCCGCGGCCGGGATCGTGTTCCTGGGGGTGGACGGCGAGGGTCGGCGCGCGAGTGTGGCGGTGTTGAACCGTGGTGCGGCGGGGGACGCGGCGGCGCGGGATCGGTTCCGTGCGGCGATCAACGCGGCCGTGCCGGGCCGTGGGTCGGGTCCTGGAAGGGGCCGGTCTGGTCCCGGGGCGGGTTCGGGGCTGGGTTCCGAGGTGGTGGGGCGGGGTGATCCGGCGCCGGTGGTGGCGGCGCAGCCGGACGGGCCGGCGCCGTGGGTGGCGACGTCGTATGAGGCGGATCGTGCGGGTGCGGAGCGGTTTCTGGAGCCGGTGGTGTTTCAGGGGCCGGGTCGTTCGTGGTGGGGTGGGCGGCGGCGTGGGCCGCAGTTCCAGCCGTATTGGCTGGGGTCGGCGGAGCCGGCGTTGGAGCGTCCGGGGCCGCCGCCGGGTGCGGTGGGGCCGGTTCCGGTGCTGGAGCGTCCGCCGGAGCGGAGTCTGGTGGGGACGGTGTTGGGGCTGGCGGCGGGGTTGCTGGTGCTGGCTTTGCTGATGGGGGTGTTGTTCGCGTGTCAGCCGGAGGCGAAGGAGCCGCCGCCTCCGCCGCCGGAGCCGACTCCGACGTTTCCGCAGCCGTCGCGTCCGCCGTCGACGCCGTCGTCGCCTTCTCCGGCTCCGTCTCCGTCGCGTGCGCCGTCGACTCCGGCGCCGACGACTCCTGGTCCGTCGCCGTCGTCGGGCGGCGGGGAGGACGGCCCGCCGCTGTGATCGTCCGTCCCGGGTGATCGTCCGCCCGAGGTGACCGTTCGCCGTGGGCCTCTGCTGTGAAGGCGGGGGCGGTCCGGTGGGAAAGGGTTTGCGGCGGGGGGCGGGGGTGGTCAGCATGGGGGGATGCTGGAGAGTCTGATCGCTTTTGCGGGTGCGGCGATGTTGATCGCGATGGCGCCGGGGCCGAGCACGGTCGTGATCATGCGTCAGTCGATGCGGTCGGGGCGGCGTGCGGGGCTGGCGACGGTGCTGGGGAACGAGACCGGGGTGCTGGCGTGGGGTGTGGCGGCGGCGGTGGGGTTGTCGGCGCTGCTGGCGGCGTCGCGGCTGGCGTATGACGGGTTGCGTGTGGTGGGTGCGGTGGTGCTGGTGTGGTTCGGGGTCCGTGCGCTGTGGCAGGCGCGGCGCGCTGGTGGCGGGGGCGGCTTGGGCGGTGCTGTGGGGGCGGCCGCGGTGGAGGGGAGCGGGGCGGCGCAGGAGGGCGCGGACGGGGCGGCGGGTGGCGGCTTTTCGGGGTGGCGGTGTTACCGGTTGGGTCTGGTGACGAATTTCGCCAATCCGAAAGCGGGGGTGTTCGCGGTTTCCTTTCTGCCGCAGTTCGTGCCGGAGGGGTGGCCGGTTCCGGTGGTGCTGGTGGGGTTCTCGGTGCTGTGGGCGTTGATCGATCTGGTGTGGTACGCGGTGGTGGTGTGGCTGGTGGGGGCGGCGAGGCGGGTGCTGGAGCGTCCTACGGTGCGGCGCCGGCTGGACCAGGTGTCGGGGGTGGTGCTGGTGGGCCTGGGTGTGCGGCTGGCGGCCGAAACACGTTGACGGGGCCGCCGCTTTGGCACATTTTCATGATCGCCCTTTGGGGGTGGGTGGTCGTAGCCTGGGGCGGTGACCGCACTGGATGACCTCGCAGACCGGTATGTGGACGAGTTCGCCGCGCTTGACCCGTGTCTTGCGGCCTTGATGGGGATCGCCGGGCAGGACGCGCGGCTGACCGACTACGGTCCTGAGGCGACGCAGGCGCGCGCGGAGCTGACGCGGCGGACGCTGGCGGAGCTGGCGCGGACGCCGGTGGTGGGGGACACGGGGCGGGTCGCGGCGGCGATGCTGCGGGAGCGGCTGGACGTGGCGGTGGCGCTGGACGACGCGGGGGTCGTGGAGGGGGCCCTGGACACCATCGACGGGCCCGTCCAGCGGATCATGATGTCGGTGGAGTTGCTGGATCAGGGCGCGGAGACGGATTGGGAGTCGGTCCGTTCGCGGGTGGGGGCGCTGCCGGGGGCGTTGGCGGGGTTGCGGGTGTCGTTGGAGCGGGCGTGTGCACGGGGGCGGGTGGCGGCGCGGCGGCAGGTCGTCCGGAACGCGCGGGAGTGCCGGGACGTCCCGGCGTATCTGGCGGAGTTGGCGGGGCGGTACGGGGACGGGCCGCTGCGCGGGGGGCTGGACGCGGCGGTGCGGGCGGCGTCGGCGGCGCTGGTGGAGTTCGCGGGGTTCCTGACCGGGGAGCTGGCGGGGCGGGCGCCGGAGCGGGACGCGCTGGGCGCGGACCGGTACCGGCTGGGGGTGCGGGACTTCCTCGGCACGGATCTGGATCTTGAGGAGACGTACGCGTGGGGGTGGGAGGAGCTGGCGCGGATCCAGGCGGAGATGGCGGACGAGGCGGCGCGGATCCTGCCGGGTGAGCCGCTGCCGGCGGTGCTGGCGGCGCTGGACGCCGATCCGGCGCACCGGATCACGGGCGCGGAGTCGTTCCGCAAGTGGATCCAGGAGCTGGCGGACCGGGCGATCGCCGATCTGGACGGGGTGCATTTCGACATTCCGGAGGCGTTGCGGCGGATCGACTGCCGGATCCCGCCGGTGGAGTCGGGGATCTACTATCTGGCGCCGGCGGAGGACCTGTCGCGTCCGGGGACGGTGTGGTGGACGGTGGAGGACCCGTCCGGCGACATCGTGACGTGGACGGTGCCGTCGACGATGTTCCACGAGGGCGCGCCGGGCCATCATCTGCAGTTGGGCGTGACGACGTTGAACCCGGTGCTGAACCGGTTCCAGCGGGTGTCGAGCGAGCTGCATCCGGGGCATTGCGAGGGGTGGGGGCTGTACGCGGAGCGGTTGATGGACGAGCTGGGTCACTACCGGGATCCGGCGCACCGGCTGGGGATGCTGGCGGGCGGTCAGCAGTTCCGCGCGGCGCGGGTGATCCTGGACATCGGGATGCATCTGGAGCTGGAGATCCCGGCCGGGTCGGGGTTCCACGAGGGGGAGCGGTGGACGCCGGAGCTGGGGTTCGAGTTCCTGCGGGCGCACAAGGGCCCTGATCCGGATTCGGCGGTGGCGTTCGAGATCGACCGGTATCTGGGGCGTCCGGGGCAGGCGATCGCCTACAAGCTGGGGGAGAAGATCTGGCTGGAGGCGCGGGAGGCGGCGCGGCGGCGGGACGGCGCGGCGTTCGACCTGAAGGAGTTCCATCGCCGGGCCCTGGATCTGGGGCCGATGGGCCTGGACCTGCTGCGCGCCGAGCTGGCCCGCTCCTGACGCGCCGCGGCGTGGGTCAGCGGCTCGGGTCAGACGGGTTCGGCGTCGTTCAGACGGGTTCGGACGGGCCGAGGCGGGTGCGGGCGGGCCGCGAGGAGGGGCGTGCGTCGACGGCGGTCTCGCGGAGCCAGCGGCGGGTGTTGCGCCATCGCCGTTCGATCACTTCGTCCGGCGGGCCGGGCGCGTTTCTCGGTGCGGCCTCCTGGGTGTCGTCCGGTGCGCCCGCGGGCGCGGCGACGGGTTCGGCGGGTTCGATGGGTTCGGCGGGGTCGGTCGTGTCGGCGGAGCTGCCGACGTGGCAGGCGCGTTCGTCGCCGGGTTCGACGACCTGTTTCCGGTAGTGCGGCGGCCAGCGCAGCAGCATCCGGCGGCCGCAGGTGGGGCAGGCCCATTCCTCCAGCCCGGACTCCTCGATCCGGACCAACCGCATCTCGTGCGTCCTGTACACGATCTGGCCTCCTCGACCTCGGCGCGGGGTTCCGGTTTCCGGGGGTTGTGGGTTTGTGATTACCCACGTCAAGCGGGATAAACGGAATGGCGAACGAGCTTTAAGGTCGGGTCACGGTCCGGGCCGGAAAACCTTTTGGGACGGACGCGGACCCCGGCGCTACGATGGCGCCCATGTCAGGTACGACGAAGAGCGCGGCCCGGGTGGTCGTCTCCGTGGCCGCGTACGTCCGGCCGCGCGAGCGTCGCCCCGCCCTGGACCGCCCAGTGCGCATCGGCGCCTGACCTTCCGGCGGGGCCGCCCGGCGTTGTCCCGGCCGCCCGCCGCCGTTGACGGACGCGTGTCGCGCGTCCGCTGAGCGCTACCCGATTCGCGGTGTCTTCCGCCCGCGCGTCTTCCGCCTGCGGTGTCCAGGGCCTTCGAGCGTCCGCCGACCATTTCGGGCGGGCCCTCCGGGCACCGGTCACGCGCTGCGCGTCCTGTCGCTGCGCGCTGGTCCGGGGTGAGCCATGGGTGCGGCCCGTCCTGACCGGCCCGCCGAGGCCGCAAGCCGAGGACACCCACCGTGACCCCAAGGCCCCGCAACACCAACAACACCCGCAACACCAACAACACCAGAAACAGCAGCGCTGACGCTGGCAACACCCGAAACACCGACAGCTCCCAGAACGCACGCGGCTCACGGGGCGTGGGAGGCTCGCGCGCGGCCCGGGGCGCGGCGCGGGGGCGTGCGCGGCGGGAGCTGTCGCAGAACTTCATCGCCGATCCCGGCGTGATCGCCCGCTTCGCCCGCGCGGTCGGCGACGGGCCGGGCGGCCTGGTCGTGGAGGCGGGCGCGGGCGACGGCCGTGTCACCGCCGCGCTGGCCGGCCGCGCCCGCTCCGTGATCGCCTACGAGGTAGATCCGGCGATGGCGCGGCGGCTGGCGGAGCGCTGCCGCGACCTGCCGAACGTCCGCTGTGTGACCGGTGACTTCCTGTCCGCGCGTCCGCCGCGCGGCCCGTTCCACCTGGCGGGGAACATCCCCTACGCGGTGACGTCCCGGATCGTGGCGTGGGCGCTGGACGCGCCGGGCCTGGCGTCGGCGACGCTGGTGACGCAGGCGGAGTACGCGCGCAAGCGCACCGGCGGCTACGGGCGGTGGAGCCGCCTGACGGTGCGGACGTGGCCGGTGTTCTCCTGGCGGCTGGGCGCCCGCATTCCCGCCGACCGGTTCCGTCCCGTCCCGCGCGTGGACTCGGCCGTGCTGCGCCTGGACCGCCGTGCGCGGCCGCTGCTGCCGCCGGAGGCGATGGGCGACTACGTCCGGTGCGTGGACCTGGGGTTCGGCGGGGTGGGCGGCACGCTGCGCGCGTCGCTGCGCCGGGCGTATCCGCGGGCGCGGGTGGACGCGGCGCTGCGCGCGGCGGGGGTGCCGCGGGACGCCGTCGTCGCGTTCGTCCATCCCGATCAGTGGGTGGTGCTGGTGCGCGTCCTGCACGGCCACGACACGCCCTGACCGGCCCTGACCCGCCCGCCCCCGCCCCCCCGCCCCCCTCGCGGGCGGCGGCGGGGAGGGCGTCAGAACGGGTAGGTGGCGATCTGGTCGCGGACCGTGACCCACTGCGTCTCGGTGAACGCCTCGATGTTGGCGTCGGGACCGCCGAACCGCGACCCGTTCCCGGACGCGGCGAGGCCGCCGAACGGGACGACGGGCTCGTCGTTGACGGTCTGGTCGTTGATGTGGACCAGCCCGGTCGGGACGGCGTCGGCGATCCGCATGGCCTGCCCCACGTCGCCGAGGACGCCCAGCGACAGCCCGTACTCGCTGGCCGCCGCCAGCGCGATCGCCTCCTCGGTGGTGGTGAACGGCACCACCGGCGCGACGGGCCCGAACACCTCCTGGGCGTAGGCGGGCATGTCGGGGGTGACCTCGGCCAGGACGGTCGGGCGGTAGAACAGGCCCTCGTGGGTGCCGCCGGCGGCGAGGCGCGCGCCGGCCGCGACGGTGCCGCGGACCAGCTCGTCGACGTGGGCGAGCTGCCCCTCGTCGATGATGGGGCCGAGCGCGACGGGCCCGGTCGCGGGGTTGCCGACGGGGAGCTTGTCGGCCTTGTCGGCCAGGGCGGCGACGTACTCCTCGTGCAGGCTCTCGTGGACCAGGTGCCGCCCGGACGTCATGCAGATCTGCCCCTGGTGCAGGAACGCGCCCCACGCGCCCGCCGACACCGCGTCGGCGACCTTCGCGCCGGGCAGGACGATCAGCGCGTTGTTGCCGCCGAGCTCCAGGTGGGCGCGTTTGAGGAGCCGCCCGCACACTTCGCCGATCTTGCGTCCGGCGGCGGTGGAGCCGGTGAACGACACCACCCGCACCTCCGGCGCCGCCACGACCGCCTCGCCGGCCTCGCGGCCGCCGGGCAGCAGGTGCAGCAGGCCTTCGGGGAGCCCGGCCTCCTGGAAGATCCGCGCGACGGTGACGCCGCCGCACACCGCGGTGCGCGGGTCGGGCTTGAGCAGGACGGCGTTGCCGAGCGCGAGCGCCGGCGCGACCGACCGCATCGACAGGATGAGCGGGAAGTTGAACGGCGCGATCACGCTGACGACCCCGGCGGGGCGGCGCCGCGCCAGGCTCCACCTGGGCTGCGCCGACGGCAGGACCAGCCCCTGCGGGTGGGAGGCCAGCGCCGCCGACTCGTAGCACAGGCTCGCCGCGAAGTGCGCCTCCAGCTCCGCCTTGGGCGGGATCGACCCGGCCTCCCGGACGATCCAGTCCTGGATCTCGGCGGCGTGGTCCTCGAACAGCCGCCCGGCGCGGCGCAGCACCGCGCCGCGTTCCTCGTAAGTGCGGGCGGCCCAGTCACGCTGCGCGGCGGCGGCGGTCTCGGCGGCACGCCGGACGTCGGAGGCGGCGGCCTGGCCGAGGGTGCCGAGGGTGGCGCCGGTCGCGGGCTCGGTGGTGTCGTAGGTGCCGCCGGCGGCGGTCGTCCAGGCGCCGTCGAAGATCTTCCCGGTCCAGACGCCGGGGTCGAGCAACGTCATGGCTCCTCCTCGCTTGCGGGGTCGTGCGCACGGACCCGCGCACGCACGCAGATCCCCAGATTCCACCCTCGCCATGCCGGACGTGCGCGGGAACTTCATCGTTCCACTCAGTGGAAGGGTCCGCGGCGGCGGCCCGCGGGAAAACCCGTTGCGGCCGGGGCGGGCGGCCGGGCACCCTGGAGATCACGTGGACGCCGGAACGCCCGGCGGCCCCCGGCCACCGGAGGGGAGCGGTCATGACGCGCCGACGCCGCGATCGCGACCGGGCCCGGGCGCGGGCCCGCGCCACCGGGCCGGCGGCCCCCTGACGATCCGCGTCTCCCGCGCGGCGGCCGCCTTCCCCACCCGGAAGAGCGGCCCTTCTTTCGTCTCCGCCGCCCGCCGGTCCCGTCCTCGACGTTCACGACCTCGTAGCTCAGCGGTCAGAGCACCGGCCTGTCACGCCGGACGCCGTGGGTTCGAATCCCGCCGGGGTCGCCGCCCCGCCCCCGCCGTCACCCTGGGGGCGGGGTCCCGCTCCCCGTAGCTCAGCGGACAGAGCACCGGCCTCCGAAGCCGGAAGCGCAGGTTCGATCCCTGCCGGGGAGACCACCCGATCGAGCCAGAGCCAAAATAGCCCCGCAAAAGGGGAAATGCCGGGAGAGGGTCGCGTTGCCGACGCCGGCGCGGCGCGCGATCTCGTCCAGCGCGACGTCGCGGGCGGCGCGGGAGCTCGGCGACGGCAATCCCGTCGGGCACCACGTCACCAACGTCGTCCTGGCCGCGGTCGACGGGGACCGGGTCAGTGCCCGATCCAAGGGGATCGGCGTCAACGCCGACGGCACCTGCGCGAGCGTGACCTACCGGGACACCGTCGTGCGCGCCGACGCGGGCTGGCGGATCGCCCGCCGCGAGGTCGTCCTGCGGCGGACGCCCCTCGGCGGGTGAACCCCGCACAGCCCCTGACCGGCGGGCCGTCCCGGGACCGCGGTCGCGAAAGGTGAACCGCTCGGCCGCGGCCAGGCGGGGCGGGGGTGGGAGGGGTCCCGGCCGCGCGGCGGGCCTCGGTGATTCGGTGATGGTGCCCCGGTGCGCATGACCTGACGGCGGCCGAGGGGCGAGGGCGGGGGAGGGGTCAGGGGGGCGGCAGGACGGCGGCGATGCAGTCCAGGACGCGGTCCAGGCCGTAGCGGAACTGCTCGTCGGGCGTCATGTGCGGCAGCCGCGCGTCGATGACGATCCGCTCGAACATCGGGTACTCGCCGGTCGCCAGCAGCTCGCGGACGTAGGGGCCGCTCTGCATCATCCACCGCTCGGGCGTCATCCCGCTGCGCTCGCTCTCGCGCGCCCACTCGATCTCGCCGCGCACGACCCGCTCGACGTAGCCGCTCAGCATGTCCACCAGGGTGAACATCACGTCGATGGGGATGCCGACGTCCAGGGCGCCGAACGCGAACTCCGTCAGCCGCAGCCGGTTGGGGCCCGGGACGGCGCGCGGCCGGTGCATGCTCGCCAGCCAGGGGTGCCGCTTCCACACCGCGCGGGTCCGCTCGGCCAGCAGCGTCAGGTCGGCGCGCCAGTCGCCCGACGGGCGGGCGGGGACGCCCATCTCGGTCAGGACGTGGTCGGCCATCAGGTCCAGCAGGTTGTCGCGGGAGGGGACGTAGCGGTACAGCGACATCGCGCCGGTGCCGAGGTCGGCGGCGATGCGGCGCATGGACGCGGCGTCGAGCCCGTCGGCGTCGGCGATCCGGATCGCGGCCTCGGTGATCTGGGCGCGGCTGTAGGCGGGGCGCGGGCCGCGTCCCTGCCGCTCGGGCCGCTCGGGGACCGACCAGATGCTCACGAAGTCGCCGCCTGTCACCGGACCTCCTCGCCTCGCCTTCCGAGCATCCTAGTTGCGTACGACGTACCCAGTTGTTTACGCTGCCGTCCATCAGTTGCGTACATCGTACCCAGATAGCCGTGGAGGCCCTCGTGACCGACGAACCGATCGTCGTCGCCGAGGCGCTGCGCAAGCGCTTCGGCGACACCCAGGCCCTCGACGGCCTCGACCTCGCCGTCCCCGCCGGGACCGTCTGCGGGGTCCTCGGCCCCAACGGCGCGGGCAAGACCACCGCCGTGCGGATCCTGGCGACCCTCGCCGACGCCGACTCCGGCCGCGCCCGCATCGCCGGCCACGACGTCGCCCGCCACCCCGACCGGGTCCGGGAGCGGATCGGGCTGGCCGGGCAGTACGCCGCCGTCGACGAGAAGCTCACCGGTCGCGGCAACCTGCGCCTGTTCGGCCGCCTCTACCACCTGTCCCGCCGCGACGCCCGCCGCCGCGCCGACGAGCTGCTGGACCGGTTCGGGCTCGCCGACGCCGCCGACCGGCAGGTCGCCGGCTACTCCGGCGGGATGCGCCGCCGCCTCGACCTGATCACCAGCCTCCTCCTGCGGCCCCAGGTGCTGTTCCTGGACGAGCCCACCACCGGCCTGGACCCCCGCAGCCGCGGCGAGATCTGGGACGCCGTCCGCGAGCTCGCCGCCGACGGCACCACCGTCCTGCTCACCACCCAGTACCTGGACGAGGCCGACCGCCTCGCCGACGACATCGCCGTCGTCGACCACGGCCGCGTCATCGCCACCGGGCCCCCCGACCGGCTCAAGGCCTCCATCGGCGACCGCCTCGACGTCGTCCTGGACGACCCCGCCGCGGCCGGCGGCGCCGCCGGCGTCCTGCACCGCCTCGCCGGCGCCTACCCGGCCCTGGACGGCGGCCGCCTGTCGGTCCCGCTGGCCGCCGGGACCGTCCGGCTCGCCGACGTCGTCCGCGAACTGGACCGCGCCGGCGTCGCCCCCGCCGACGTCGCGCTGCGCCGCCCCACCCTCGACGAGGTGTTCCTGCGCCTCACCGGCGGCCCCACCACGACCGCCGACCCCGACGCGACCGCCGGGCAAGGCCGCGCCGACGGGCAAGACGACCGGCCCGGCGGGACCGCGGAGGGCCCCGGGACACCCGAGGAGCCCGCGAAGGAGACCGTCCGATGACCGCGCTCACCGCGCCCGCGTCCCGCGCCGACCGGCTGCGCTGGACGTTCACCGACGGCCTCACCCTCATCGGACGCGAACTCGGCCGCCTCCGCCAGGAACCCGGCGAGCTCGTCGCCGCGCTGATCTTCCCCGCGACGATGGTGGTGCTGTTCGGGTACGTGTTCGGCAGCGCCATCGCCGTGCCCGGCGGCGGCAACTACCGCGAGTACCTCATGCCCGGCCTGTTCGCGATGGTCACCTTCACCGGCACCATGGCCGTCACGCTGCGCGTGGCCACCGACGCCTCCCGCGGCGTCATGGACCGGTTCCGGTCCATGCCCGTCGCCCGCTCCGCCGTCCCGTTCGGGCAGACCGGCGCCGAGATCCTCAACGGGGTCCTCGGCACGGCGATCATGGCCGCGGCCGGGCTCCTGGTCGGCTGGCGCGCCCACGGCGGCGTGTGGGCCACCGTGGAGGCGTTCGCGCTGCTGGCGCTGATGCGGTACGCGCTGAGCTGGGCCGGGTGCTACCTCGGGCTGGTGGTGAAGAACGAGCAGACCGCCGACCAGCTCATCCCGCTGGTGTTCCCCGTCACCATGCTGTCCAACTCGTTCGTCCCGACCGGCGGGATGCCGACCGTGCTGCAGGTCATCGCCGACTGGAACCCCGTCAGCGCCCTCACCGCCGCCTGCCGCGACCTGTTCGGCAACCCCGGCGCGCCCGCCGCCGGGCCAGGAGCCGACCTGGCCTGGCCGCTCGCGCACCCCGTCGCCGCCACGCTCGGCTGGGCGGCGCTGCTGCTGGCGGTCTTCGTCCCGCTGTCGGTGCGCACCTACCAGCGCCGCGGCCGCTGACCCCAGCCGCGCCGCCGCCACAGCGCAGACCCCCGCGCGCCGCACCGCGCGAGCGGGGACGCGGGCGGGACGTTTCGCCGCAGGCAGGACGCGGGGACGCGGCCCCGGGCCCGGCGCACGACCGGGCCCCGCGGGCCGCGCCCCCGCCCCCCTCACCAGCGGCGGCTACGCGCGGCGGGTCATACGCCGAACGGGGCCGGGTAGGCGACCGTCCCGGACGGGACCGGGCCCGGCCCGTCCAGCACCAGCGCCATCAGCGCCTCGTCCGGCACCTCGAACGCCACGCCGACGCCCAGCGACGACGCCCGCGCGAACCCGAACCGCGGGTAGTACTCCGGATGCCCGAGCACCACCACCAGCCGCTCGCCCCGGCCCGCCGCCGCGCGCCCGGCCGCCGCGGCGAGGACCGCCCGGACCGCCGCGCCGCCCGCGCCGCGCCGCTGCCACTGCGGCTGCACGGCCACCGGCGCCAGCGCCAGCGCCCCCGACTCCGCGGCCGGGCCGCCGCCGACACGGCATCGCGTCGCCAGCGCGTACCCGGCGACGCGTCCGTCCGGGGACTCGGCGACCATCGACAGCTCCGGCACCCACGCCGGGTCCGCGCGCAGCGCGTCCACCAGGTCCGCCTCGGCGGCCGTCGGGAACGCCGCCTCGACCACCGCGCGCACCGCGTTCCGGTCGCCCGCCGTCTCCCGTCTGGTCGTCCACATCACCGGTCCCGCCCCTGCTCCTTGTAGCGGCGGCGTTGCTCCAACGTGACCGACTTCCACCGGTTCCGCCGCTCGGCGCGCAGCCGCGCGTCGGTGCGCGAGGCCGCCCACTCGTTCTCGCGCAGCAGCTTGCGGTAGCTGTCGAAGCGGCGGCGCGGCAGCGTCCCGTCCTCGACCGCGGCGAGCACGGCGCAGCCCGGCTCGGTGCGGTGCGCGCAGTCGCCGAACCGGCACCGGTCGGCCAGCTCCTCGATGTCGGCGAACGTGCGCTCCAGGCCCTCGGACGCCTCGACCAGGCCGATGCCGCGCAGCCCCGGCGTGTCGATCAGGACGCCGCCGCCCGGCAGCGGCAGCAGCTCCCGCCGGACGGTGGTGTGCCTGCCCTTGCCGTCCTGCTCCCGGACCGCGCCGGTGGCCAGGACCTCCGCGCCCAGCAGCGCGTTCCCGAGCGTGGACTTGCCCGCGCCCGACGGCCCGATCAGCACCACCGTCCCGGCCAGGACGGCGCGGACGGCGTCCACGCCGTCGCCGGTCGCGGCGCTGCACGCCACCACGTCCACGCCCGGCGCGGCCGCCGCCGTCTCGGCCAGCGCCTCGGCGGCGCCGGACGCCTGGTCGGACTTGGTCAGCACCACGACCGGCAGCGCGCCGCTCTCCCAGGCCAGCGCCAGCAGCCGCTCCACCCGGCCCAGGGACGGGCGGGCGGCCAGCGACACCGCGATCGCGACGGTGTCGACGTTGGCGGCCAGCACCTGGCCGCGCGAGTCCCGCGACGCCGACGACCGCACGATCGCGGTGCGGCGCGGCAGCAGCGCCGCCACGGCCGGGCGCCCGTCCGGGCCGTCCGGGCGGACCGCCGCCCAGTCGCCCGTGCACGGCGCCGCCACCGACGCCGGATCATCAGGGGAGGGGACGGGGACGGGGACGGCGGAGGCCCGCAGCGGGCCGGTCTCGGCGACCGCGTCGCACAGGCCGCGGTCGACCGCGGCCACGCGCGCGGGGATCAGCCCCGCGGCGCGATGAGAGGTGAACTCGTTCTCCAGGGTCGTGTCCCAGCCGTAGGCGGCCAGCGGCGACGACCCCGCTGAAGCGGAAGACAATGTAATGGAACCTTCGCGTGAAGGGGCCCCGGCACGGACGCGCCGCAACAGACGATGCGGAAACGGGTCAGCCGGCGGCCCGGGAAATGAGGACGGGCTGAATGCTGCGGGCAGCAGCCACCGCAACGACGGCCATACGTCCACACCTCCTCACAGGTCCGGCCGCGACTCTACCGCCGCGGGACGGCCCCGGCCAACCGGATTTTCCGCCGGGCGCGGGCGTTCCCTTGCGCGGGGGAGCGGTATCGGCCGCGGCGGGGAGGCTGCGGCGCGGACGCCGCCCGCACGATCGGGGCCATGTCCACCACGCTCACCGGCCCCGCCGACCGGCCCGCCCCCGCAGACCCCCGCAGCCCTCGCCGCCCCCGCTCCCGCCGATTCCGCGTCCGCTGACCGTTCTGCGCCCGCTGACCGTCCTCCGCGCAGCTCGGCGGGCGAATCCCGGGGCATCGACCGGAACCGGCGGCCCAGTTCAGAAGTTATGGTGATTTGTGGGGCGGATCGCGAGGAGGGGGCGTGGCCGTGGACGACAACGACACCGTGGACGGCGACCAGGAACGCGCGGAGCCGGGCACCACCGACCGTCCCGGGACCGAGCTCACCGAACGAGCCGAACTCGACGAACGAACTGGACTCGACGAACGAACTGGACTCGACGAACGAACTGGGCTCGACGAACGGGCCGGGCTCACCGAGCGGGCCGGGCGCGCCGACCAGGCCGCCGCCGAACGCCTCGAACAGATCTGGGACGGCCTGGCGCCCGCCGCCGCGTCCGCCGCGCGGATGGCCGCCACCGCCGGTGAGCCCGTCGCCGCCGCCGCCCGCGACGCCGCCGCGCTCGCCGCGACCCGCATCCTGGAGCAGGTGTCGGGGACGCCCGCGATGAAGGCCGTCGAACAGGCCGCCCGCGACGCCGCCGTCAAGGCCGCCACCGCGGCGGCCGAGCGGGCCGTCACCGAGGCCCGCGCCGCGGCCGCGGCCAACCCCGCCACCGCCGGCGCGTTCGAGGCCGCCACCACCGCCATGATCCTCGCCGAGCAGGCCGGGCGGCAGGCCGCACGGCACCCCGTCACCGCCGCCGCGCGCCGCCTGGCCGCGGGCAACCCGCTGGCCCGCGCCGCCACCGCCACCGCCCGCGACGTCGCGGGACGCACCGTCACCGCGACCGTGTCCGCCCCCGTCGTGCAGGCCGCGACCAGGGCCGTCGTGGACGCCGCGATCGACACCGTCGCCGACGCCGCCGTCGACGCCGCGATGATCGCCGGCCGGGACGTCGTCGCCCGCGTCGTCCGCGAGACCGCCGAGCAGACCGCCCGCGACCTGGCCGCCGCGCTGCGCGACCGCGCCCGCCGCACCGCCGGGCAGGCCGCCCGCGAGACCGGCCTGGACGCCGACCTGGCCCCCCTCGCCGGCGCCGCCCGCACCGCCGGGGACCTGCTCACCGCCGCCGCCGGCAGCGCGTTCGCCCGCACCGCCCGCGACCTGGCCCTGCGCGCCGCCACACGCGCGACCGCCGCCGCGATCGAGGCCGTCCTGCGCGAACTGATCCGCGACGCCCTCAAACTCGCCATGAAGGACACCCTGCGCGGCCTCATCGTCGACGTCTCCCGCGACGTCGTCGTGGACGTCGCCAAGACCACCTGGACCACCGCCACCCGCCCCGCCCCCGCCCCGGCCTCCGCACCCGCGGCGGCCGTCGTCGTCGAGGCGACCGTGGCCCCCGCCGGCGACGTGTGGGCCGAAGCCACCGCCGAAACCACCGCTCAGGTCACCGCGCAGGTCGCCGAGGCGGTCGCGGGGGAGCTCACCGCGCAGGGCGCGGAGGAGGCGGAGGAGGACGCCGCGCACACCGCGCCCCGGGACGCCGCGCCCTGACCCGGCCCGCCGGGCGGACGGCGACATGATGTACTCGAAGGAGAAAGGACGCCGTCGCCGACGAACACGGAGGGAATCCCGATGGCCGACACGCTCGACGACACCGCGGTCGCCGACCGGCTGCGCGCCCTGCCCGCCTGGACCCGCGACGGCGACGCGATCCGCCGCCAGGTCACCGCGCCCTCGTTCCCGGCCGGGATCGACGTGGTGACCGACGTCGCCCGCGCCGCCGAGGACGCCGACCACCATCCCGACATCGACATCCGCTGGCGCACCCTGACGTTCACGCTGTCCACCCACAGCGCCGGCGGCCTCACCGGCAAGGACTTCGACCTCGCCGCGACCATCGACGAGATCGCGGCCCGGCACGGCGCCGCCTGACGCCGCCGCCCAGGCCGGCCCCGGCGGGGGGCCTGGGCCGGGTGGGTGGCTGAGGCCGCCGCGACCCGCGGCTAGTGCGCGGAGAAGCCGCCGTCCACGAAGATCGACTGGCCGGTGACGTAGCCGGCCGACGCCGACGCCAGGAACACCGCCGCGCCCGCGAAGTCCACCGGCAGGCCGTTGCGGCCCGTCATCGTCCGCTCGGCCAGCGCCCGCACCTGCGCCGGGTCCGCCGACAGCCGCGCGTTCAGCGGCGTCATCACGAACCCCGGCACCAGCGTGTTCGCGGTGACGCCGCGGCCCGACCACGCCTCGGCCTGCGACCGCGCCAGCGCCACCAGACCCGCCTTGGACACCCCGTAGGCGCCGCTGGTCACCGACGCCCGGAACGCCTGCTGCGAGGCGATGTGGATCAGCCGCCCGAAGCCGCGCCCCGCCATCCCGGGCCCGAACCGCTGCCCGAGCAGGAACGGCGCGTCCAGGTTCACCGCCATCGTGGTGTCCCAGACGTCCTCGCCGAGCTCGTCCATCGGCGGCCGCAGGTTGACCGCCGCCGCGTTCACCAGGACGTCCGGCTCCCCGAACGCCGCCGCCGCGCCCTCGGCCGCCGCCGCGACGCCCGCCCGCGAACCCAGGTCCGCGCTGACCGCCGCGGCCCGGCAGCCGTGCCCCTCCAGCTCGCGGACCGTCGCCGCCAGCTCCGCCTCCCGCCGCGCCACGACCACCACCGCCGCGCCCGCCCGCCCCAGCGCCTCGGCGATCGCCCGGCCGATGCCCGAGCTGCCGCCCGTCACCACCGCGACCCGGCCCTCCAGCGAGAACAGCTCCGACAGGTACGGGACGGATGACCGGCGACCTTTCATGATCGCAGAGTGTACGGGGCCGTCCGCGTCACCCGCCGCCCGCGCCCCGCCCCCCGGGCGACGGCCTCCGATCACCCGACGGCCTCCGGTCGGGTGGCGCTGCGGCGGGCGGGTCGTCGCCGCGGGCCGCCGCCGCCCGCTTGCGGCGCCGCGCCTCACGCGCCGTCACGCCCGCCGCGATCAGGATCGGCGCCCAGAACTTGGCGGTCGCCAGGACCACCGCCAGCCACGGCGGCGCCGACACGTCCGGAAGATCCGGAAGATCCGGCCAGGACACGTCGGGCCACGGGACGGACGGCGCGTCGACGTCCGGGAACGGCACGTCCGGCCGCGGGATCCACCGCAGCAGCACCCTCACCAGCACGCCCAGACCCAGCAGCGGGAACACCACCCGGCCCACGGCCGCCGCCACGTGCCGCGAGGCGTACAGGGTCGGATGCGCCCGCGCCAGCGCCTCCCGCCTGGCCGCCCGCGTCCCCTCGGCGGGCTCGAACGCGACCTTCTCCGGCTCACCGCCCTCCGCCGCTTCGCCGCCATTCCCGGCTTCGGTGTCCTGCCCGGCGGCGGTGCCCTCGTCCGTGCCGGTGCCCTGCGCGCCGGTCCCGGCGGGGGACGGCGGGGACAGTTCGCAGCGCGCCGCCTGCCCGTCGACGAACCCCAGCGCGTCGAACACGACGGCGACGCTGCCCTCCCCGTACGGCAGCGTCACCGTCAGCCAGTCCGTCGAGGCCTCCCCGGCCGGGTCGCCGTCCGCGAACAGGCGCGCGAACCGGTTCCACCCGGAACGTCCGGTCTCGATCTCCAGGCGGCGGCCGTCGTGGACGAGCGTCCAGCGGCCCGCGGGCGCGCCGCTCAGCGAGATACCCCCAGTCATGCCGCCCAGTCTCCGGGCCGCCCGCACGCCCGGGAATCGCCCGAACGGCCACGCCCGATAGACCAAAGTCGGCACCGCCCATGGACGACGGGCGTCATCCGCCGCCGATCAGGCGAAGACCCGGTGGATCGTGCCAAGCGCCAGCGGGTCGTGCCAAGCGCCGGCGGGTCACGGGTCAGGCGAAGCGCCAGCGGGTCGCGCCGAACGGCTCGGACGTGCCGACCGCGACGACAGTGTGGAAGGTGAACCGGTACACGTGCCAGGGCGGCGGGCCCGCGCTCTGCGCGCTGAACGGCGCGGTCAGCGCGTCGCCGTCCACCTGCGCCGGCCAGCCGCCCTCCCGGTACCCGGCCGCGATCGGCTCCAGCACGCCCGGGTCGGTGACGCGCCGCGCCTCGCCCTCCAGCACGACGTCCGCGATCGCCGTCCGGACCGAGAACGTGCACGCCGGGTTCGCCGCCAGGTCGCGGGACTTGCGGGTGCCGGGCCCGCTGGTGAAGTACAGGTCGCCCTCGTACCACTGCGCGCCGACGCCCGCCGCGTGCGGGCGGCCGTCGGGGCGGGCCGTGCCGAGGAACACCGCCGTCTCCATCTTCGGCAGCGCCGCCGTCAGCGCGTCGCGGACGGTGTCCCACGCCAGCTCCCCGCCGCCGTAGATGTCGAGATTGCGGGCCTCTGCGGGCTCACGGTCGGTCATCGTCGTCCTCCTTGCGTCGTGTCCTCGTCGGCTGCACGTTCGCACATGCAGACCGTGCGCGGCTGCCGAACTCATCGCCGCCGCACGCGGCCGCGCCGTCCGCTACGCGGTCAGCTGCTGTCCTCATTGCCGCTCATACTGGGGTCATGTCTTCGGCACGGCTGCTGCGGCTGCTGTCCCTGCTGCAGGCCCGGCGCGCGTGGCCGGGCCCCGAGCTGGGCGAGCGGCTCGGCGTCAGCGTCCGCACCGTCCGCCGCGACGTCGAGCGGCTGCGCGGCCTCGGCTACCCCGTGCACGCCACGCCCGGCGCCGCCGGCGGGTACGCGCTGGAGGCCGGGACGGCGATGCCGCCGCTGCTGCTGGACGACGAGGAGGCCGTCGCGATCGCCGTGGGGCTGCGCGCCGCCGCCGGGGGAGCGGTCGAGGGCATGGGGGAGGCGTCGGTGCGGGCGCTGGCCAAGCTGGAGCAGGTCCTGCCGTCCCGGCTGCGGCGCCGCGTCACCGCGCTGTACGCCGCCACGGCCCCGCTGTCCGGCCCGCCCGCCGGGCCGGCCGTCGACCCCGAGACCCTCACCGTCCTGGCCGCGGCGTGCCGCGACCGCGAACGGGTCCGGTTCGCCTACCGCGACACCGGCCGCCTGGTCGAGCCGTACGGGCTGGTCTCGGCCGGTCGCCGCTGGTACCTGGTCGCGTTCGACACCGGGCGGGACGGCTGGCGGACGTTCCGCGCCGACCGGATCACCGGCCCCCGCCCCACCGGCGTCAGGTGCCCGCCGCGCGAACCGCCCGCCGCCGACGCCGCCGCGTTCGTCACCCGGTCGCTGGCGCGGTCGCGTCCCCTGCGGCGGGCCGTGCTGACCGTGCACGCCTCCGCCACCGAGCTCGCCGACCGGTTCCGCGTGACCGGCGCGGAGGTCGAACCGGTCGACGACCGCACCTGCGTGCTGCGCACCGCCCCCGATTCCCTGGAATGGACGGCGCTGCGCGTCGCCTACCTCGACCTGGACTTCGACGTCGAGGGCCCGCCCGAGCTCACCGCCCGCCTCGCCGCGATGGCCGCCCGCCTGACCCGCGCCACCGCCGGGCCCCCGCCCCCCGAACACCCGCCGCCCGGCACCCCCGCCCGCTGACCCGGATCGGGCTGGACGCCCCAGGGCTGAACGCCGACCTGCGTCTGGACGAGCGCGTCCACGCCGCGCAGCCGGGAACCGCCGGAGATGCCGTGCCAGGCGGGCAGGAAGCGGCCGCGTCCGCGACGGCGTCCAGGGCGTCGACGACGAGGAGCGCCCGACCGGGGCCGCGCGATAGCCGCGCCAGTCCGCGACGGCGGCGGGCGGATGGTCGAGGCCGTCGCGCTGCAGAGCCCGTCCGTCCGGTTCGGAGACGATCGGTTGGCCGGCCTGGCCGAGGCCGTCCTCACCGACCGGCGCCGTCACCTGCCCCAGGCCCGTCCGGCGGAGCGGGGCCGGCGGACGCGATCTTCGCGGCGGCGGCGGTGAGCTCCTTCAGCAGGGCCGCGACCGCGGGCGGACGCGGACCGGCCGGGACTAGCGCGGTGATGCGCCGCCGGCCCACCCCCGGCACGGCCGGGGCCGCGACCCCGGGCTCGGCGTGCAGCGCCAGCGCCAGCGCCGGAAGCGCGGCGACCGCCAGACCCCGCGCGACCAGCCGCTGGACCGCGACGTGGTCCTCGGTGGCGTAGGCGATGTCGGGGACGAACCCGGCCTCGCCGCACGCCCACCGCAGATGGTCCCGGCAGCGCGCGCACCCCGACGCCCACCTCTCCCCGGCCAGGTCCGCCAGCCGCGGCGCGGCGGCCGCCGCGAGCGGATGCGCGGCCGGGACGAGCAGCCGCAGCGGATCGACGCACAGCGCCACCTCGCGGAACCGGGCGTCGGTGCCGGGCGGCAGGTACTCGTGGCGGAACACCACCGCGACGTCGGTGTCGCCCGCGCGCAGCAGGCCGAGCGCCTCGGGCGGCCCGGCGTCGGTCAGCGTGACCGACACGCCCGGCGCGCGGTCCCGCAGCCGCGCCAGCGCGTCGGGCAGCAGCCCGCCCGCCGCGGTCGGGAACGCCGCCACCCGCACCCGCCCGGCGCGCAGCCCCGCGATCGCCGCGATCCGCTCCTCGGCGTCGTCCATGCGGGCCAGGACGTCCTCGACGTGCTCCACCAGGACCCGGCCCGCCTCCGTCAGCCGCACGCCCCGGCCGTGCCGCACCACCAGCGGCGTGCCGACCTCCGCCTCCAGCCGCGCGACGTGGTGCGACACCGCGGGCTGGGTGCAGGCGAGGGACCGCGCGGCGGCCGTCATCGAGCCGAGCCGGGCCACCTCCCGCAGGATCCGGCCCCGGTGCAGGTCCAGCATCCCCGCAAGGTATCAACGCCGCTTATGTACGGCCAAGAGAACCGTACTTTGTGCTATGGGCGGGTGGTGGCCGACCATCGGTGCATGAGCCTTTCCATCCGGGACGCGCAGCGCGAGTTCGGCACCGGCCCCGCCCGCCACGACACGGCCCGCCACGACGCCGGCCACCTCCGCACGGCCTACCTCGACACCGCGACCTACGGGCTGCCGCCGCGCGCCGCGCACGAGGCGATGCTCGCCGCCGAACGCGACCGCGCCGCCGGGCTGCTGGCGCCCAGGACGCTGGACGCGGCCGTCACCCGGTCCCGGGAGGCGTTCGCCCGCCTGCTCGGGGTGCCCGCCGGACGGGTCGCGTGCGGGCCGCAGGTGTCCTACTTCGTCGGGCTGGTCGCCGCGTCGCTGCCCGCCCGCGCGACCGTCCTGGTCGCCGACGGGGACTTCACCTCGCTGCTGTGGCCGTTCGCCGCGCGGGACGGGCTGACCGTCCGGTCCGTCCCGCTGGAGCGGATCGCCGACCACGTCCGCGGCGGCGTCGACCTGGTCGCGGTGTCGGCGGTGCAGTCCGCCGACGGGCGCATCGCGCCCATGGACGACCTCATCGGCGCCGCCCGCGCCCACGGCGCCCGGATCCTGCTGGACGCCACCCAGGCCGCCGGGTGGCTGCCGCTGCCCGCGTCCCGCGTGGACTGGCTGGTGTGCGGGGGCTACAAATGGCTGCTCGGCCCCCGCGGCACCTGCTTCCTCACCGGCACCCGCGAGGCGCTGGACGCGCTGCCCGCGATCGGCGCCGGCTGGTACTCCGGCGCCGACGCCTGGGACTCGGTGTACGGGCTGCCGGTCCGGGCGGCGGCGGACGCGCGGCGGCTGGACCTGTCCCCGGCGTGGCAGTGCTGGGCCGGGCACGCCCCCGCGCTGGAGCTGCTGGAACGGGTCGGCGTCGAGGCGATCCACGCCCACGACGTGGCGCTGGCGCGCCG
>NZ_JBIRBA010000056.1:0-22286 GCF_044326345.1 Actinomadura sp. 9N215
GGTGCGGGGTGCCGGGGTGCCGGGGTGCGGGTGCGGGTGCGGGGGCGGGGGCGGGGTGTGAGATGGGGTGGGAGGACGGGTTAGCGGCCCTGGTAGTTGGGGGCCTCTACGGTCATTTGGATGTCGTGGGGGTGGCTTTCGCGGAGGCCGGCGGTGCTGATGCGCATGAGTTGGCCGCGTTCCTGGAGTTCGGGGATGGTGCGGGTCCCGGCGTACCACATCGACTGGTGGAGGCCGCCGACGAGCTGGTGTGCGACGTTGGCGAGCGGGCCGCGGTAGGGGACCTGGCCTTCGACGCCTTCGGGGATCAGCTTCTCCTCGGCGCTGACGTCGGCCTGCGCGTAGCGGTCCTTGGAGAAGGAGCCGCCGCGTTCCCGGTTTCGCATGGCGCCGAGCGAGCCCATGCCGCGGTACGACTTGTACTGCTTGCCGTGGACGAAGATCAGCTCGCCGGGGGACTCCTCGACGCCCGCGAGGAGGGAGCCGAGCATGACCGTGTCGGCGCCCGCGACGATGGCCTTGGCGATGTCGCCGGAGTACTGCACGCCGCCGTCGCCGATCACCGGGACGCCGGCCTCGCGCGCCGCGCGGGCCGCCTCGGAGATCGCGGTGAGCTGCGGGACGCCGACGCCGGCGACGATGCGGGTGGTGCAGATCGAGCCGGGTCCGACGCCGACCTTGACCGCGTCGGCGCCCGCGTCCACCAGGACCTTCGCGCCCGCGTAGGTGGCGATGTTGCCGCCGACGACCTCGACGCCCGCGTTCGTCTTGATCGCGGCGATAGTGTCGGCGACGCCCTTGGAGTGGCCGTGCGCCGTGTCCACGATGATCACGTCGGTGCCGGCCTCGATGAGGGCCTGCGCGCGGCGGATCGCGTCCTCGCCGACGCCGACGGCCGCGGCGACGAGGAGGCGTCCGTCGGCGTCCTTCGTGGAGTCGGGGTACTTCTCGCTCTTGGTGAAGTCCTTGGTGGTGATCAGGCCCTTGAGGCGGCCGTCGGCGTCGACGAGCGGGAGCTTCTCCACCTTGTTGCCCGCCAGCAGCCGGAACGCCTCGTCGCGCGTCACGTCCACCGGTGCCGTGACCAGCGGCATCGGAGTCATGACCGCGCGCACCGAACGGGACGGGTCGGACTCGAAACGCATGTCCCGGTTCGTCACGATGCCGACCAGCACGCCCCGGACGTCGGTGACCGGCACGCCCGAGATCCGGTAGTGGGCGCACAATTCCTCGACGTCGGCGAGCGTCGCGTCCGGCAGGCACGTCACCGGGTTGGTGATCATCCCAGCCTCGGAGCGCTTGACCCGGTCGGCCTCCTCCGCCTGCTCCTCGATCGACATGTTCCGGTGCAGGACGCCGATGCCGCCCTGCCGCGCCATCGCGACCGCCGTGCGGGCCTCGGTCACCGTGTCCATCGCCGCGGAGAGGAGCGGGATGCGCAGCGAGATCCGGCGGGTGAGCCGGGTCGTGGTGTCGGCCTCGCCGGGCTGCAGGTCGGAGTAACCCGGCAGCAGGAGCACGTCGTCGAAGGTAAGGCCCTGCGGAAGGAACTTGTCGGGCTCGGCGGGGTTCATGACTACCTTCCCGTTGTGGTGGCGGCATCGGGCCAGGTCACGGCGACCTGTACCCATGGTAGGGCGTGAACCCGCGGCCGGACGGCCTTTGCCGACGGCGGCCACGTGGCCTTGATGACATCCCGCAACAAGGACGACGGTCCTGTACATTCCCGCTCGCGCGCACGCCGCGTGATTGTTCGCGCACGGAGGAGAGAGGGGGGTGCACCTCCCAGGGCGCGGAGCAGTAGCGTGGGTGTGTGCACGACGATGCTCCGCTCGACCCGTTCGCCGGAGACCCGGAGGACCCGGCGGCGGCGCTCGGAGACCCGGGCGACGACTCCGCTCCGCTCAGCGTGACAGAGCGGGAGGACGTGCTGGCCGACCTCGCCGACCTTGAGGTCTTCCGGGCCCTGCTGGAGCCGCTCGGCGTGCGCGGGCTCACCGTCGACTGCGGCGACTGCGGCAAGCTCCACTACATCGACTGGGACCTGCTGCACGGCAACCTGCGCCACCTGCTCGACGAGGGGCTCCCCCGCGTCCATGAGCCCGCCCTGGCCCCCGACCCCGTCGACTACGTGAGCTGGGAGTACGCCCGCGGCTACGTCGACGGCGTGATCGACAGCGAAGAGGGCCGCGACGAGAACTGACCCCGCGCGAACCGCTCCCGCGCGAACCGACGCGGCACAAACCAGCGGCCAGAACCGACGCGGCACGAACCAGCGGGCTGAAGCGACCTGGCGCGAAGCGACCGGCGGAAGTGACGCGGCACGAACCGACGCGGCACAAACCGGCGGCCAGAATCGACGCGGCACGAACCAGCGGGCTGAAGCGACCTGGCGCGAAGCGACCGGCGGAAGTGACGTGGCGCGAACCGACGTGGCGCGAACCGACGTGGCGCGAACCGACGTGGCGCGAACCGACGTGGCGCGAACCGACGTGGCGCGAACCGACGTGGCGCGAAGCGGTGGGTGGAAGTGATGCGGCGCGTGCCTGGTCGGCGGGGCTAGTCGTTGTCGCGGCGGTTGGGGTACTGGTACTGGTTGATTCGTCTGTGGGCGCGGGCGCGGAGGTCGTCCACCCGGTGTCCGGTGCCGTCGTGGGCGTCGGGACGGTCGTCGGTTCCCCTGGTGGCCGGGCCGGAGTAGGCGGTCATGGGCGGGGACGAGTAGGCGGTCGTGGGCGGGGTGCCGGGACGGTCCTGGCGGCGGGGGTACCGCTGGTGCGGGAACAGGTGCCTCACGCGCGACTTGGTCGGCTCGTAGTTCCCGCGGTCGCCGGACGGCTTGCGCCGCGCGGGCGGCTCGGGCGCCGGGTCCCGTTCCGAGACCGGACGGACGAGAGACCGCGGACGGTCTCGGTGCCATCCGGCGTCGGTGTCGGAGGCGGCGGGCTTCTCCGGGTCTCCGGCCACGCCGGCGGTGCTCGGGGACGGGGAGGCGGCGGTGTGGTTGGTCACGCCGCTGCCCGCGGCGGCGACGCCGGTGCTGGCGAGGACGGCCCCGGCCACGCCGAGGGCCACGATGGTGCGGGGGCCGCGGCGGCGCGAGCCCGAGCCGGGCCCGGACGGAGCGGGCGGGACGGGCAGGGCCGTCGTTTCGGAGCCGGTGTCGCATCCGGGGGCCTGGTCGTCCACGTCGGTGATGAGTGCGCGCAGCAGCCGCACGGCCGGGTCGGGGTCGTCGGCCTGGCGCGGGCGCCCATGTGCGGCCCCGGCGGGCTCAGCCCCGGTGTTTTCGGCACCGGCGGACTCGGCACCGGCGCGTTCCGCCTTGGTGGCGGCGCCGGACGTGGAACTCTCCGCGGCCTCGGCCGGAGAGCCCTGAGGGCCGTCCGCGGCGGCGGAGGAGGAGCAGCCGCCTTCAGGCTCGGCCGTCGGGGCCGCGGCCGGGGCGGCCGTGGAGCGGGCGGTGGAGCCGGCAGCGCGCCGGGCCGCCAGGGAGTCGATGATCGCGTCCGTGCGGCGAACCGCGCTGAGGTCCGCCGGGAGGCCGGCGACGGCCTGCGGCCGGCCCGCCGGCGCGGGGGGACCGCCGGAGTTCGAAGGCTCGGCCGGACCCGGGGCGCCCCGCATGCCAGTGAAGGGGCCGCGTTCCGTCAAGCGATCGACTCCTCTCTGGCCATCGCCCGAAGCCGGGCCAGAGCCCGGTGCTGCGCGACCCGTACCGCCCCCGCGGACATGCCCAGTACATTACCGGTCTCCTCGGCGGAAAGGCCCGCCACCACCCGCAGCAGCACCAGCTCGCGCTGGTGGTCGGGAAGGCGTGTCAGCAGGTCGCGGGCGCGCTGCGCCTCGATGTAGCGCACCACCGTCTCCTCGGGCCCCGGACGGTCGTCGGGACCGTCCGGCAGGTCCTCGGTCGGCACGGCCGCACGGACGGCGCTGCGCAGCGCGTCGGCGATCTTGTGCGAGGCGATGCCGAAGACGAAGGACGCGAAGGGGCGGCCCATGTCCCGGTAGCGGGGCAGGGCCGACAGGACGGCGATGCAGACCTCCTGGGCGACGTCGTCCGCGATGTGGTACTGGCCTGAGACGCGTCCGAGACGGGCCCGGCAGTACCGGACGATCATCGGGCGCACCTCGGCGATCAGGACCTCGATGGCCACGGGGTCGCCCTGGACGGCGAGGCTGGTCAGCTCTTTGAGATCACCGTCGGCCGCTTTCGCCGCGCGCAGAACCCTTGTCCCACGGCCGGTGTCGTGGGACATCGGAGGGGCGGGCCCTCCCGAGGGTTCGGCGGCGCTCGCGGTCATGGTCCCGGCGTAGCATCCCTCGGTCACGTCAAGCATGATGCCCAGCGCGCCCGGGCGTGTCTCCACCGTCGTCTACAACGGAATGGTCACAGTGCTGGAGCAACCCTGGGGATACTACGCAGAGTGGGCGCGCCACTGCGTTCGGTCCTTGATTTTTGCCCAACTCTCAACGGACAGATAGCTGAAAACAGCTCATCGAGCGACATACAAGACATCGGCCACCAAACGGCGAGACCCCCGTCCGGACGGACGGGGGTCTGCCGATGATCTCCGGACGGAACGAGCCGCACGCCCGTCCGGCGAACGCGGTCTCAGTGACCGTGCCCGTGACCGTGGCCGTGGCCGCCGGCGGCCTCCTCGGCCTCCTCCGGCTTGTCGACCACGAGCGCCTCGGTCGTGAGCAGCATGCCCGCGATCGAGGCGGCATTGGTGACCGCCGAACGGGTGACCTTCACCGGGTCGATGACGCCCTGCGCGACCAGGTCGCCGTACTCGTCCGTCGCGGCGTTGTAGCCGTGGCCCGGCTGCAGCGCGCGCACCTTGGAGACGACGACGTAGCCCTCCTGGCCGGCGTTCTCGGAGATCCAGCGCAGCGGCTCGTCCAGCGCGCGGCGGACGGCCTCGGCGCCGGTCGCCTCGTCGCCGGACAGGCCGAGGGTGTCGAAGCCGTCCTTCGCGACGTGCACCAGCGCGGCGCCGCCGCCGGCCACGATGCCCTCCTCGATCGCCGCGCGGGTCGCCGAGATGGCGTCCTCGAGGCGGTGCTTCTTCTCCTTCAGCTCCACCTCGGTGGCGGCGCCGACCCGCAGCACGCAGACGCCCCCGGCCAGCTTGGCGAGGCGCTCCTGCAGCTTCTCCCGGTCCCAGTCGGAGTCGGAGTTCTCGATCTCGACCTTGATCTGGTTGATCCGGGCGGTGATGTCGTCCGCGGAGCCCTCACCGTCGACGATGGTGGTGGCGTCCTTGGTGACGGTGATGCGGCGGGCGCGGCCGAGGTCCTCCAGGCCGATGGAGTCGAGCTTGAGGCCGATGGCCTCGCTGACGACCTGGCCGCCGGTGAGGGTGGCCATGTCGCCCAGCATCGCCTTGCGGCGGTCGCCGAAGCCCGGCGCCTTCACCCCGACGGACGTGAACGTCCCGCGGATCTTGTTGGCGACGAGCAGGGCCAGGGCCTCGCCCTCGACGTCCTCGGCCACCACGAGCAGCGGCTTCTTCGTCTGGGCGACCTTCTCGGCCAGCGGCAGGAACTCCTGCACGTTGGAGATCTTGCCGTCCACGATGAGCACGTAGGCGTCCTCCAGGACGGCCTCCATGCGCTCGGGGTCGGTCACCATGTGCGGCGACAGGTAGCCCTTGTCGAACTGGAGGCCCTCGGTGAACTCCAGTTCCAGGCCCATCGTGTGGGCCTCCTCGACGGTGATGACGCCGTCCTTGCCGACCTTCTCGAACGCCTCCGCGATCAGCTCGCCGATCTGCGGGTCCTGCGCGGAGATGGTCGCGACGTGCGCGATCTCGCTCTTCTCCTCGACCTCGCGGGCCGTCTTGAGGAGCTGGTCGGACACGTACTGGGCGGCCGCGTCGATGCCGCGCTTGAGCGAGAGCGGCGACGCGCCGGCCGCCACATTGCGGGTGCCCTCGCGGACCATCGCCTGCGCGAGGACGGTCGCCGTGGTGGTGCCGTCGCCCGCGATGTCGTTGGTCTTGGTCGCCACTTCCTTGGCGAGCTGGGCCCCGAGGTTCTCGTAGGGGTCCTCCAGCTCCACCTCGCGGGCGATGGTGACGCCGTCGTTGGTGATCGTCGGCGCGCCGAACTTCTTGTCGATGACGACGTTGCGGCCGCGCGGGCCGATCGTCACCTTGACGGCGTCCGCGAGAGCGTTGACGCCGCGCTCAAGAGCCCGGCGAGCGTCCTCCTCGAACTCCAGGATCTTCGCCATGCGGATACTCCTCTTCACGCGATCCGCCCCGACCGGCCCGCCGAAGGCGGCGCCGACCGGGGCGGGTGCATCACGTTCTCGGTGATTACTTCTCGATGACCGCGAGCACGTCGCGGGCCGAGAGAACGAGGTAGTCCTCGTTGTTGTACTTGACCTCGGTGCCGCCGTACTTGCTGTAGAGCACGACCTCGCCGACCTTGACGTCGACGGGGACGCGCTCGCCCTTGTCGTCGACGCGGCCCGGACCGACGGCAAGGACGGTGCCCTCCTGGGGCTTCTCCTTGGCGGTGTCCGGGATCACCAGGCCCGACGCGGTGGTGGTCTCGGCCTCAAGCGGCTGGACGACGATACGGTCCTCAAGCGGCTTGAGAACAACCTTGGTGGCGGTCGTCACGATCTGACCTCCCCTTCGATTGGTCCTCGGCCGGCCATGACCGGCCGGCCAGCACATGTGACAGAAGAGGCGACCCTGGACCGGCCTGTCGTCGCGGGTGCCAGACCGACCTTCGTCGCTGCTGGCACTCTCCCTCGGAGAGTGCCAGTCATGGAGACTATGCCGTGCCCGGTAAGCAGTCAACACGGACACGGACACGCCCGGCAGGCGTCCGCCCGCGTTCACCGCAGGCTAACTTCCCCACATCGGGCCGCTAACTTCCACCCATGGACATCGCGTCGTTCCGGGCCCTGCTCGGCCCGTCCGGCCAGGCGCTCCTCAGCGAGGCGGCCGGATTGGACGTGAGCGAGGACGGTCTGCTCGCCACGGCGTCCCGGCTTCGCGGACGGCACGATCCCGCGCTCGTGGCCGCGGCGCTCACGCAGGTGCGGTTGCGCGAGCGGGCGCGGGCGAAGTTCGGCGACGACGCCGTCCGCATGTACTTCACCCAAGCGGGCCTCGAACAGTCGACCCGCGGGAGTGTGGCATCGCACCGCGCACGCCGGTTCGCCGACCGGCTGCCCGGCGCGCGTGTGCTGGAACTGGGCTGCGGGATAGGGGCCGACCTCATCGCCCGAGCGCGCGCGGGCCTCGCCGGGGACGGTGTGGAACTCGACCCGTTGACGGCTGAAGTGGCGCGGGCGAACTTGGCCTCCCTAGGGCTGGACGGTCTCGCCTCTGTGCGTGTGGGCGATGCGACCAAGGAAGACCCTTGCGGGTTCGGTGCCGTCTTCGCCGATCCTGGACGGCGCACAGCGCGAGGCAGGGTCTTCGATCCCCGCTCTTATGAGCCGCCGCTGGATGTCGTCCTGGAAAAGGGCGGCCAGGTACCGGCTGCTTGCGTGAAGGTCGCGCCGGGCATTCCGCATGAGGCCGTCCCGGACGGGGCGGAAGCAGAGTGGGTCTCCGTGGGTGGGGACGTCAAGGAAGCGGCCCTGTGGCTTGGTGAACTCGCCGGGGACGTAGGTCGGCGAGCCACTCTGCTCTCGTCCGACACCGACCCGGACGTGTGGACGCTGACTCCGCAAGGCTTGGACGATCCGGACGTGCGCGCATGGGGCCGCTATCTGTACGAGCCTGACGGCGCCGTGATCCGCGCCCATCTGGTCGGTGAGGTCGCGGAGTTGGTCGGCGGCGGGCTCGCGGACCCGCACATCGCGTACGTCACGTCCGACGAGCTGCGTCCGACACCGTTCGCGTCCGCGTACGAGATCGAGGACGTGCTGCAGTTCTCGGTCAAGCGGCTGCGCGCGGAATTGCGCCGCCGCGGCGTCGGCGTGCTCACCGTGAAGAAGCGCGGCTCGGCGGTCGACGTCGACCGGCTGCGCCGCGACCTGGGCTTCGGCGGCCGTCGCCCGTCGCGCAGCACGTCGCGCGGCACGGCGGCGGAGCTGACGCTGGTGCTGACGCGCGTGGGACGAGACCCGGTCGCCCTCCTGACCCAACCCGTCCGCTAGCGCGGACCCGCCCGGAGCCGCGGGCGGCGGTGATCGAGTCCAAAGATCTTCCCGCGGACCGGCCGCGCCAAGGGGGGCCGGGCGACGCGCCACGTCCGGGCAAATCATCGGCGCTTTCCGGCATCGCGTTCACCAGAGATTGCGGGCGCGCGGCAAGGCCGTAACACGACGCGGAAATCGGCGCCCTCGGATCTGACGGCCGGAAAACACCAAGTCAGGTTCAGCGACCGGGACTTCGGCGCTCCCGAATGCGCCATGGAAATGGCCGGACGCCCGCCGGACGGCATGACGATCCGCGGCCGCGTGTCGGCTAGGCCGCGGGCCTCCGCGGTCCGCCAACTACCGATGTCGACCGAGATGTACGGACAGAACACCGCCCCGGGACGGCGTCTCCCACGTCCGCCCGCACCGCTCATCACCACCAACGGAACGATTGCCGCAAACCGGAAAAAAGCCGTACTGCCGGAGAACTCTCACAATTTGCCCCAGCCGGGTAACAGGCACATTACACCGAACTCACAATGTTCTCTGCTCCCCGTTAAAGCGGCCGCCCGCACGCACTACAGTGGCCTCTCCAGAGATTCATTGCCGTGCGTCATTTCGTCGCGCCGGCACACGAAGGAGCATCGGGTGGAAACGAATCACAACTTCCTGCAGACGGGGGGTCAACCGGTCTCGGATCGGATGCGGGAGTTGCTCGCCCGTGCGGCGCAGGACCACGTCTATGAACAGCGCTCACAGGGTCAGGTCCTCGACGAGATTCGGCAGCGGCTCGAAGGGATGGAGTGGCTGCTCCGCGAGGTCCGCGAGCGGGAGCTCAGCGGGCTGACCGGGCAGATCGAGACCGTCCGCGGGCAGGTCGACGAGCTGTCCGGCAAGCCCCCCGAATGGGCCGAGGGGCTGGCCGAGCACATCGAGGCGTTCGGCGAGCGGGTCAAGCCCGTCGCCGAGCTGCCCGCGCTGTGGGCCGACGTCGGCGTCGTCGCCGAGAACGTCGACGAGGGCCTGGCCCGCATCCAGTCCGTCCTCGACTCCGCGCAGCAGATCACCGACGCCACGCAGCAGGCGTCGCAGCGCATGGACGAGATGACCAAGCGGCTCGACAAGCTCCAGGGCAGCATGGAGGCCGCGTCCGTCCGGTTCAACCGGCTCGACAAGTCACTGGCGGAGCTCGGCCACCGGTCCGAGCGGCTCGAACACTCGATCAACGGCGTCACGGCGCGGGTCGACCAGGCGCTCGGCGAGATGGCCGAGCGGATGGAGCAGGGCCTGGAGGCGGTCAACGGCCGCGTCGAGGGCGTCGGCGGACGGCTCGACGGCCTCGACGGGCGGCTGGACGGCGTCGACGGCCGCCTCGAAGGCCTGTCCGGCAAGCTGGACGGCCTGGACGGCAGGTTCGAGGGCATCGACGGCCGCATCGACGGCGTCGGCGAGCGGATCGCCCGGCTCCCCGCCACGCTGGAGATCGCCGAGGTGCACCGGCTGCTGAGCGAGCTCGCGCAGCGTCCGGCGGCCGACCACAGCGACCGCTTCGACGCGCTGGAGAAGCACCTCGCCGAGGCCGTCGACCCGCTGATCGAGGAGCTGCGCGCCCGGCCGGACCGCGACGAGGTCAAGGCCACGATGTCGCAGATCGCCGAGACGGCCTACAGCGACGTCGCCAAGCGCATGGACGAGTTCTCCCGCCGGTTCGAGGACGTGCACGACGACGTCCGCAAGCGCATCGAGGGCATCCACGAGGAGGTCGCCAAGCGGGTCGACGGGGCGCTGGAGGAGTTCACCACGCAGGTCGACATCGTGTCCCGCCGCGTCGAGTCGGTGCACGCCGACGTCACCAAGCAGGTCGAGTCCGTCCACACCGAGGTGACGCGGCAGGTCAGCGGCGTCCACGACGACTTCGGCAAGCGGATCGGTGACATCCACGCCGACGTCACCCGGCAGGTCGGCTCGATCCACGAGGACGTGACCAAGCAGGTCGGCAACATGCAGGAGGACGTGACGCGGCAGGTCGGGGGCGTCCACGAGGAGTTCGCGCGGCGCGTGGAGGGCATGCAGGACGAGGCCGGACGCCGCGCCGACGCCGCGCAGGCCGAGTTCGTCAAGCGCTTCGCGCACGTCGAGGACGAGGTCGGCCGGAAGGTCGACGGCGTCCACGACGACGTCTCCAAGCAGGTCAACGCCGTGCACGAGGACGTGCTGAAGCGGCTGTCCACCCTGGAGGAGACGATGCTCGCCCTCGCCGAGGCGCTGCTGCGCCCCCGCCGCGAGACCAAGGACTGAGCCCGGGCCGCCGCCGGAGGGACGCTGATCATCGGACGGGTGGGGCCGCTTCTGGCCCCGCCCGGTCCGCTGCGCCCCGCCCGGTCCGCTGCGCCCCGCCCGCCCGCACCGTCTCCGGCGCTTCGGCCGATTCCAGGGAGTCCGGATACCTACCGGAATCCGCGACGTTTGTCCGGCAAGCCGCCGTTAAGACCGAAGGTGCTTCGTCTCAGCACCGCGATGACGTGCATCTTGTTACGTTCCGTCTTCGCAAAATCACTCCCAATACGCTTCGGAATCCGTTTTCATGGTTCAGGTGACTCGCACACCGGCTCTCGACCTGCCGACCGGCGCCCCACCCGGCGACACCACCCTGCGCTGGGTCGAGGAGTGTCTCGGCAAGGGCGCCGAAGTCCGCATGGTGCGGCCGCTCGGCGGCGCCGCCCACGCCAACCACGCCCTCGTCGTCGAGAGCCGGTCCGGCAGCGCGCACCGCCTCGTTCTGCGCCGCTGGACGTCCGGCGAACCGGACCCCGCGCGCCGCCCCCACGGCACCGAGTTCTCCCCCGAACGCGAGATCGCCGCGCTCGCGCTGCTCGCCGCGTCCGAGATCCCCACCCCGGCCCTCGTCGCCGCCGATCCCGCCGGCGCCTACTGCGACGTCCCCGCCCTGCTCATCACCCGCCTCCCCGGCCACCCGCCGCGCCCGTCGCCCGACGACCTGCCCGAGTACCTCATCCAGCTGGCCGCCGCACTGCTGTCGGTGCACAGGCTGAACGGCGCGTCCACGATGCCGCCGTACGTCCCGCACAACCGGCTCGACGAGCGGTGCCCGCCGAAGCACGCGCACCGTCCCGACCTGTGGGAACGCGCCTACGAGGTCGCGGCGCGGCGCGCGCCCGAGGCGCCCGTCCGGTTCATCCACCGCGACTACCACGCCGACAACACGCTCTGGTCCTACGGCAAGCTCACCGGCGTCGTCGACTGGTCGGACGCCTCGTCCGGCCCGATCGCCGTCGACATCGCCCACATGCGCCGCGGCCTCGCGCTCCGCTACGGCCCCGCCGTCGCCGACCGCTTCCTCTCCGCGTTCGACCAGGTCTCCGGCGGCTACCCGCACGACCCGTACTGGGACGTCCGCAGCCTCCTCGACCTCCTCCCCGAGGACGCCTCCCGCGTCATCGACGAAGCCCAGGTCCCCCTGTACGAGAACTACCTGGCCAAGCTGCTCGCGGACTGCTGACCCGGCGCGTCAGACCGGGGGGCGCGCGAGGCCGGTCCGGTAGGCGATGACGACCAGTTGCGCGCGGTCACGGGCGCCGAGCTTCATCTTCGCCCGCTGGACGTGGGTGCGCACGGTCAGCGGGCTCACGAACAGCTCCTCCGCGATCTCCGTGTCGGACTTCCCGTCCGCGACCAGCAGCGTCACCTCGCGTTCGCGGGCGGTCAGGGCGGCGAGGTCGTCCGGGACCGCCAGCTCCGCGCCGGGCTCGGGGGCGGCGAGGAAGCGTCCGATGAGGGAGCGCGTCGCGGTCACGGACAGCAGTGCGTCACCGGACGCCACCGTGCGGATTCCGTCGAGGAGCCCGTCGGCGGAGACGTCCTTGCCCAGGAAGCCGCTCGCCCCGGCGCGCAGGGCCCGGGCCACGTGCTCGTCCGTCTGGAACGTGGTGAGGATGAGGACGCGGGTCGCCTCCAGGTCGGGGTCGGCGCAGATGGCCTCGGTCGCGGCGAGGCCGTCGGTGCCGGGCATCCGGATGTCCATGAGGGCGATGTCGGGACGGTGCGCGCGGACGAGCTCGACGGCCTGCGCGCCGTCCGTGGCCTCGGCGACCACCTCCATGTCCTCGCAGGAGTCGATGAGGATCTTGAACGTCGCCCGGAGCAGGGCCTGGTCGTCGGCGAGCAGAACACGAATGGTCATCTGGGCCTTCAGGTGTGGATGGGCAGTTCGGCGGTGACGGCGAAGCCGCCTTCGCGGCGGTGTCCCGCGCGCAGCCGCCCGCCTGCGGACTGGGCGCGTTCCCGCATTCCGATGAGTCCGAACCCGCCGCTGGGGGCGGGCGGGCGGGGCGTGGCGCCGCCGTCGTCGCTGACCGTGAGGGTCAGCGTGTCGCCGCTGTAGGCGAGCCTCACTTCCGCGGTGCCCGCACCGGCGTGCTTGGCGACGTTGGTGAGCGCCTCCTGGACGATGCGGAACGCGGCCAGGTCGACACCGGGTGAAAGCGGCCGCCGTTCCCCGTCGACCGTGACGGTGGCGTGCAGGCCGGCGGAGTCGAACGCGGTGACGAGCTCGTCCAGCCGGGCCAGTCCGGGGGACGGCTCCAGCGACTCGGGATCGTCCGACCTGCGCAGCAGCCCGACCGCGGACTGCAGTTCGCGCAGCGCCGAGGCCGTGGTGCGGCTCAGCTCGTCGAGGATCTTCCCGGCCTGCTCGGGGTCGGTGCGCGCGATGTGCGCGGCGGTGCCGGCCTGCGCGTTGGCGAGGGCCATGTGGTGCGCGACGACGTCGTGCAGCTCCCGGGCGATGCGGACGCGTTCCTCGGCGACGCGGTGCCTGGCCTCCTCCTCGCGGGTGCGCTCGGCGTGCTCGGCGCGGGCGTGCACGGCGTCCAGATACGCGCGCCTGCCCTGCACCGCCGCGCCCGAGACGAGCGCCACGATGATCCAGAACGCGGGGGCGAACGTCGCCAGCTTCTGAGCGTCGTCGTCCTCGTTGGACCACTGTGCCGCGAGGAAGAACGCCACGATGGCGATCAGTCCGTACACACGCGCGGACCGCTCGGAAATGCGGATGCCCAGCGCGTAGAACGCGACGACGAGCGGAATCACGTACTTGTGCTCGACCGGATAGCCCGTGGCGCCGGTGACGAGGGTGCAGCAGACGACGAAGACGGCGACGACGCCCGGATGGCGGTAGCGCCAGGCCAGGGAGAGGCAGGCCGCGGTCGCGGGCAGAGTCCCGGGCCACCAGCCCGTCTCGGTGTCGATGTACTGCCCGACGGTGACCGCGTACACCAGCAGCAGGAAGACCGCCTCGACGAGGCGGGGGTAACGGTCGGCGAACCGCCGCCAAGCGTTGATCATGAGGTCCTCCCGCGGATGTCCTGTATCCCATGGTGGGGGACGGATCGGTGAGGGCCGTCCGTGCGGCGCACGGACGGCCCCCAGCGGATGTGCGTCAGACGCGGGCCGATCGCGGCTCGGCGTGGTCCGGCACCGTCGTGAGCGGGGGCGGCACCCGGTCGCGCAGGGACTCGCCCTCGACGTCGACGCGCGGCAGCAGCCGGCCCAGCCGGCGCGGCAGCCACCAGGCCCGCCTGCCGAGCAGGGCGAGGACGGCGGGCACGATCACCATGCGCACGACGATGGCGTCGAACAGGACGGCGGCGCCCAGCCCGAAGCCCACCATCTTGATCATCATTCCGGCGCCGGTCATGAACCCCGCGAACACCGACATCATGATCAGCGACGCGGCCAGCACGACCCGGCCGCTGTACCGGAACCCGGTGACGACGGCCTGCCCCGGCGCCTCCCCGTGGACGTGCGCCTCCCGTATCCGGGTGACCAGGAAGACCTGGTAGTCCATGGCCAGGCCGAAGCTGATCCCCACCAGGAAGATCGGCAGGATGCTCATGATCGGTCCGGGTTGCTCGACGCCGAAGAGCCCGCCTCCGTGGCCGTTCTGGAAGACCGTGACGAGCGCGCCGAACGCCGCCGCGATCGACAGCAGGTAGCCGAGCGTGGCCTTGAGCGGCACCAGGATGGAACGGAACACCAGCAGCAGGAGCACGAACGCGAATCCGACGATGGTCGCGAGGTAGGGGATCAGCGCCTTCTGCATCTTCACACCGACGTCGATGTTCAACGCGGTGGCGCCCGTGACCTCGAAGGACGCTCCGGCGGCGGACTCGAGCGCGGGACGCCCGTCCCGGATCTCCCGGACGAGGTCCTTCGTCTCCTGGCTGGTGGGCGCCGTGGCCGGTGTCGCCGACAGCACCGCGGTCGTCCCGGCCTTGTCGAACTGGGGCGGGGAGACCGACACGATGCCCTGGGTGGCGGCGAGCTTCGCGCCGATCGTCGCGGCCGCGGCCTTCGGGTCGCGGGCGTCGCCCGCGTCCACCACGACGGTCAGCGGTCCGTTGAAGCCGGGGCCGAAGCCGTCCGCGAGGGCGTCGTAGGCGCGCCGCTCGCTGGTCGAGGTGGGCTTGGCCTCGTCGCCCGGCATGCCGAGCCGCATGTTCATCGACGGGATGGCGATGGCGCCCAAGGCGGCGACCGCGACGAGCAGCACCGGCACCGGCCGCCGCAGCACGAACCGCGCCCAGCGGACTCCGAGGCCCTCGCTCCCACCGCCCGCATGACGGTTCTTGCGGGTACGGCGCGACAGGACGGAGTTCGGCAGGAAACCGAGCAGCGCCGGGACCAGGGTCAACGCGACCAGTACGGCGACAACGACCGCACCGGCGGTGCCCAGCCCCATCTTCGTGACCATCGGGACGCCGACCACCGACAGCCCGGCCAGCGCGATGACGACGGTGAGCCCGGCGAACACGACCGCGGTACCGGCGGTGCCCACGGCCAACCCGGCCGCCTCCCGGGGCTCGTGCCCTTTGCCCCGCTCCTCCCGGTAGCGGGAGACCACGAACAGCGAGTAGTCGATGGCGACCGCCACCCCGAGCATCATCGCCAGCTCGCCCGTCGACGGGGACAGGTCGAAGACGTTCCGCAGGGCGGTGATCGACATGAGGCTGATGACCACCCCGACGGCGGCGGTGACCAGCGACAATCCGGCGGCGGCCAGCGATCCGAAGGTGATCAGCAGGACCACGGCGGCGATGCCGAGGCCCACGATCTCGCCGACCCCTCCGGCCGGGTCGGTCTCCAGCGCGGAGCCGCCGACCTCGACGGTCAGCCCGGTCCCCTGGGCCTGCTTGACCGCGTCCCGCAGCCTGTCCTTGCTCGCCTCGGTGAGGTCGTCGGTCGTGACCTTGTAGGTGACCGTCGCGAACGCCGTGGTCCCGTCCTTGCTGACGGCCCCCTCCTCGAAGGGGCTCTCCACGTCGGCGACCTGCGGACCCTTGGCCGCCTGCGCCACCAGCGCGTCGATCGGCGCGCGGTTCTCCGGCGCGGTGATCTTCTGGCCCTGCGGGGCGATGAACACGACCCGGGCGTCGGCACCGTCGGCCGCGGCGCCGGGGAACTTGTCGTTGATGTGGTCGAACGCCTTCTGCGACTCGATCCCGGGCATCGTGAACGAGTCGGACGGGGCCTTGCCCGCGCTCTGAGATCCGAGGAACGCGGCGGCCAGGGCGGCGAGCCACAGCAGCGCGACCGCGTAGCGCCATCTGTGTGCCCCGCGCCCCACGCGGTACAGGAAGGTGGCCATGGGAAAGTCTCCGTATCTGTGGTGGGAACCCCACAAGACTCCCCGGGCGCGCACCCTCCCGTAATCGTGCGTGCCAAGGCATTCGGGTACTGAAAAACGCGTACGTGCGGGCGCCCTCGGGCTGGGCCGGAAGGAGGAGGGACCCGCCTCAGAGGAGGATCGACTCGATCGGAAGGCTCGAATCAGCAGGGAGTTCGAGCGCGGACGGGGCCGCCCCGGCGGCGACCAGTTCGGAGCCGAGGGCGGCGACCATGGCGCCGTTGTCGGTGCAGAGCTTCGGGCGCGGGACGCGCAGCCGCACGCCCGCCTTCTCGCAGCGCTCCGCCGCGAGGGCCCGCAGCCGCGAGTTGGCCGCGACGCCGCCGCCGATGAGCAGGTCGTGGACGCCGTTGTCCTTGCAGACCTTCAGCGCCTTCTGCGTCAGGACGTCCACGACGGCCTCCTGGAAGGACGCGGCCACGTCCGCGACCGGGACCGGCTCGCCCGCGCGCTCCTTGGCCTCCACCCAGCGCGCGACCGCCGTCTTCAGGCCGGAGAACGAGAAGTCGTAGGTGCCGTCGTTGTACTTCCCGCGCGGGAACGCGATCGCGGCCGGGTCGCCGTCGCGGGCCATCCGGTCGATGATCGGGCCGCCGGGGAAGCCGAGGTCGAGGACGCGGGCGACCTTGTCGAACGCCTCGCCGGCCGCGTCGTCGACCGTGGCGCCGAGGGAGCGGACGTCGCCCGCCACGTCCGGCACCAGGAGCAGCGACGAGTGCCCGCCGGACACCAGCATCGCCACGCACGGCTTCGGCAGCGGGCCGTGTTCGAGCTGGTCGACGCACACGTGCGCGGCCAGGTGGTTGACGCCGTACAGCGGCTTGCCGAGCGACAGCGCGTACGCCTTGGCGGCGGCGACGCCGACCATCAGCGCGCCCGGCAGGCCGGGACCGGCCGTGACGGCGAACGCGTCCACGTCGGTGAACGCCACGCCCGCGTCGGCGAGGGCCCGCTCGACCGTCGGCGCCATCGCCTCCAGGTGGGCGCGGGACGCGACCTCGGGCACCACGCCGCCGAAGCGGGCGTGCTCGTCCACGCTGGACGCGATCGCGTCGGCGAGGAGGGTGTGGCCGCGCACGATCCCGACGCCGGTCTCGTCGCAGGACGTCTCGATGCCGAGCACCAGCGGCTCGTCCGAAATCACGTGTACTCCCTGGTGAAGCCCATCGGCGGACGGTCGCGGAGCTTGCGGCACATGACGATCGCGTCCACGTCGGACGGCTGGTAGTAGCGCTTGCGGATGCCGACCTCGTCGAAGCCGAACCGCTCGTACAGGCGGCGGGCGGCGGCGTTGTCGGCGCGGACCTCCAGGAACACGGCCTCGCTGTTGCGGCGGACGGCCTCGTCCAGCAGCTCGGTGAGCAGCGCGGCGCCGACGCCCGACTTGCGCTGGTCGGCGCGGACGCCGATGGTCTGCACGTCGGCCTGCCCGCCCGCCGCGGCGAGGCCCGCGTAGCCGACGATCTCGCCGGACGCCTCCGCGACGACGTAGTGGCGCGTCCGCGGCTGGTCGGCGAGCTCGCCGCTGAGCATGTCCTCGCTCCACGCGTCCTCGGGGAACAGCGAACGTTCCAGCAGATGGATGGTGGGGACGTCCTCGCCGGACATCGCCCGCAGGACGATGCCTCCCGTGTCGTGCGGGCTCACGCCGGGGTCACCTTCTTGCGCGGGCCCGGCTCCTTGGCGTCGGGACGGCGGAGGTAGAGCGGCTCGGGCGGCAGGAGGGCCGGGCCCTTCAGCCCGGCGAGGCGCGCGACGGTCAGCTCCGCGAGGGCCCCCGCGGTGGGCAGCAGCGGCTCATGGCCCGCGCCGTGGCCCGAGCCGTGGCCTGAATCGCCGAGGGTCTCCGGGTACAGGGCGGCTCCTTCGCCGACGACGGGGAGGCCGGGCGGGGCCCCGTCCAGGACGTCGGAGGGCGGGCCCACGGCGGGCTCGGTGGCGCGCGCGCGGAACGAGTGGTACCGCGCCCAGTAGACCTCCTTGCGGCGGGCGTCGGTGGCGACGGCGAACGGCTCGTCCCTACCGGTGGCCCAGGCGATGACGTCCAGCGTGCAGATGCCGTGCACCGGGATGCTGAGCGCCTCACCCATGGAGCGGGCGGTGACCAGCCCGACGCGCAACCCCGTGTACGGGCCGGGGCCGACGCCGACGGTGATCGCGCTCAGATCGTCCGGGGCCGCCCCGGCCTCCGCCATCACGCTCGCGATGGACGGGGTCAGCAGCTCGGTGTGCCTGCGCCGGTCGACCGCCTCGGCCGCGCCGCGCCGGACGGCGCCCTCACCCGGGGTCCACTCGTACAACGCCACGGTGATCGCGGCGGTCGCGGTGTCGAAAGCCAAGACCAGCACGGGTTGTAAGCCTACAGCCCCCGCCTGCCGGAACGCCTGTCAGGTGACAGGTCAGATGACCGGACGGGTCAGGACTGATCGAGCCCCTGGATCACGGCCTTCGCCACCTCGACGGTCCCGCCCGTGGCGTTCCGCGACGACAGCGGATCGCCGTCGTCGGAGCCCGAGTAGTGGATGGTGATCAGGACGTTGCCCACCCGGACGTTGCCGATCGCCTCGCCCGACCCCTGCCCGTCGTCGACGCTGTAGACGACGTACCCGTCGTCGCCGACGTCGGTGAGGCGGATCTTGTCGGTGAGCTCCTGACCGGCGAGGAGGCCCTTGCCGGACTCGTCGGCCGTCCGTTCCGAGGTGAATTTGGCGCGGGCGGCGTCCGTGGGCGTCTGGGCCCCGGCGCCGGGGACGGCGCGCAGCTCGATGGTCAGCTGGCGCTTCGCGTCGCCCGCGTACGCGCCCCACACGCACTGGTTCTGCTGGTCGTCGCCCTGGTAGCTGTCGGCCTCGGTGCGCTCGGCGCCGGGCGCGAGCCTGTCGACGAGGGCCTGGCCGACGATCGTGCAGGAGTCGGGGACGGCGGACCGCTCGCCGTTGGTCATCGGGGCGCTCTCCGTGGCCCCGCTCCCGACGACCTGGCCGCCGTCGTCGCCGCCGCTCCCCCCGCCGAGGCCCGACAGGACGACGAACGCGGCGAGCACGCAGACGCCGATCCCCGCCACGAGGCCGCCGATGACGACGGCCCAGCGCCTGCCCTTGCGGCGCTGGCGCACGACGCGGTGGCTGCCGGTGCCAGTGCGGTAACTCCCGTTGCCGGAGCGGTACGGGCCGCTGCTCTGCCCGCCATGCGAGCCGCCGCCGGTCTGGAAGGAGCCGCTGCTCTGCGCGCCGTGTGAGCCACCGCCGGTCTGGTGGTGGGGGCCGGTCTCCCTGCGGTACGGGCCGCTGCCCGGCCGGGACGCCGGGTACTGCGGGTACTCGCCCGCCTCGCGGTCACGACCGCTGCGATGGCTACCGCTCACCGGATCCCACTCCCGTTGCGAATGTCGATATGCCGAGAAGGTGAGGTTCGTTCCGGCAAAGAGTACGACATGCAGCCGTAAAGTGGCTCAGCCGGTCAAGCAAAAGGCACAGAAGTCACCCGAAAGCGCTCAGCCGGCGTCAAGATCCAGCTCTGACCAGCGACGACCCACCCCGACGATCTTTACTTCGCGTTCCTCTCCGGGGCCTTCCCCACGCGAAATGATCATTTCGAGGCGGTCCTCGGCAAGGCCCTCCGCGAGCCCTTCTCCCCATTCCACGATCGTCACCGATTCCTCGACCGACGCGTCGAGATCGAGATCGTCCAACTCCGCGAAACCGCCCAGCCGGTAGGCGTCCACGTGCACCAGCGGCGGCCCGCCGGCCAGCGACGGATGCACCCGCGCGATGACGAACGTCGGCGAGGTGATCGGGCCGCGCACCTTCAGGCCCTCGCCGATGCCCTGCGCGAGCGTCGTCTTGCCCGCGCCGAGGTGGCCCGTCATGACGAGCAGGTCGCCGGGGCGCAGCAGGCCCGCGACGCGGACGCCGAGCTCGCGCATGTCCTCCGCCGTGGGCACCGTGACCGTCGTCGCGGCGTTCATCGCGTTCGTCGACTCCGTGGCGTTCGTGGCGTTCACGCGGTGCGCTCCTCCTCGTACTCCGGCCGGACGCGGTCGATCAGCCGGCGCAGCCCGCCGGTCACCACGCCCGGGTACTCCAGCGGCAGCACGTGCCCGGCCTCCTCCACCTCTACCAGCTCCGCGTCCGGCAGCGCGTCGGCGATGCGGCGCGAGTGCCCGGCCGGGGTCAGCCGGTCCTGCCCGCCCGCGAGTACCAGGGTCGGGACGCGTCCGAGAACGTCCAGGCAGGCGACCTTGTCGTGCGCCATCAGCGCGGGATAGAACTCCGCGATCACGTCGATCGGCGTCGCCCTGATCATCTGCTCCAGGAAGCCGACGACGGTCGGGCTCACATGCCGGTCGGCGAACGCCATCTTCCGCGTCACGACGAACGCCAGGTCGGCGCCGAGCCCGCGGGCCCGCTCCACCAGCTCGGCCTGGCGGCCGAGGCCGCGCAGCGTCCGCGGCGCCAGCGGCCGGACGACCTTCGCCAGCACCAGCGGCAGCCCCAGCGTCAGCTCCGCCATGTCGCCGCAGGACGTGTTGACCAGCGCCACCGCGACGACCTGCCGCTTGAACAGCTTGGGATGCCGGTCCGCCAGCGCCATGATCGACATCCCGCCCATGGAATGCCCGGCGAGCACGACCGGCTGCTTCGGCCGGACGGTCGCCTTCAGCACGGCGTAGAGGTCCTCGCCGGTCTGGTCGATGGTCGCGTTGAGGGGGTCGCTGCGTCCCGACCGGCCGTGGCTGCGCTGGTCCCAGAACACCATCTGGAACGATCCTTGCAGGTCACGGCGCTGGTAGTGCCAGGAGTCCTGGTTGAGGGTGTAGCCGTGGCTGAACACGACGGTGAGGTCGGCGTCGTCCGGTCCGTCCACCTCGACGTGCAGCGGGAGGCCGTCGCTCGCCTCGACGGTCAGCTCCCGGCCGCGCAGCTCGCCGAACGGCTCGCCGGCGTCCGGGTCGGGCCGCAGCCCCACCCGGCCGACCGCGACGCGCCGGAGCCCGACCGCCGCGCCCACGCCGGCCGCGCCGACGCCCGCGACGGTGCCGGCGATGCCGATCCTGCGCCTGCTGCTGCCCATACGCGCGCGCCTCCTACAGCGCCCCTCCCGGGTACGCCCTCGGTACCCGGGACCCGATGCGGGTGACGATCTCATACGAGATCGTGCCCAGCGCCTCCGCCCACTCCTGCGCCGTCGGCTCGCCCCGGTCGCCGGGCCCGAACAGGACGATCTCGTCCCCCGGCGCGAGCTCGTCGTCGCCGAGGTCGATGACGAACTGGTCCATGCAGACGCGTCCGGCGATCGTCCGCCGGGCCCCGGCCGCGAGGACCTGCAGCAGGTTCGACCCGTGCCGGGGGATCCCGTCGCCGTACCCGACGGGGACCACGGCCAGGTTCGTGTCCCGCTCGGTGTGGTAGGTGTGCCCGTACGACACGCCGCTGCCCGCCGGGGCCCGCTTGACCAGCGCCGCGTCCGCCACCAGCGTCATCGCGGGACGCAGCCCGAACGTGCCGAGCGCCGGGATCGGCGACAGCCCGTACATCGCGATACCCGGACGGACCAGGTCGAACCTGGCCTCGGGCAGCGTCAGCGCGGCCGCCGAGTTCGACAGGTGCCGGACCTCGAACCGCGCCCCCGCCTTCTCCGCGTACTCCACCATCTCGGTGAACGCCCCGATCTGCGCCGCGATGGACGGGTGACCCGGCTCGTCCGCGCAGGCGAAGTGCGACATGACCCCGACCACGTGCACCCGTCCCGACGCCTCCGCCTTCAGGGCCGCGTCGACGAGCTCCTCCCAGTCATGGCCGCGCACCCCGCCGCGCGACATGCCGGTGTCGGCCTTCAGATGCAGCCGTGCGGCGCGTCCGGCCTGCTCCGCCGCCCGGACGACCTCCTCAAGCAGCCACATGGAGCCGACGGACAGGTCGACGTCCCGCGCGACGGCCTCCTCGTACGGCTCGCCCGGCACGCCGACGCTCACCAGCGTCCGGGCGGTGAGGCCCGCGTCCCGCAGCCGCAGCGCCTCCCCCAGCTTCGCGACGCCCAGCCACGAGGCGCCGCCCGCCAGCGCGGCCCCCGCCGCCTCGGCGAGCCCGTGCCCGTACGCCTCGGCCTTGACCATGGCCATGACCTCGGCCCCCCGCGCGCGCTCGCGCAGGAGCCCGACATTGCCGGCGATCGCGTCCAGATCGACGCGCGCCTCCGCTGGAACCTTCATGAGAACCAAGTGTGCCGCCCTCACGTCCATGCCCGTGCGCAACACCGCCCAGGTCATGGCCAGTCTGCCCGTTCAGAGAGCGCTCCAACGGCACTCTCCGTCCAATAAGACGCGATTGCCCGACCCCGAGTTCGCCCCGCACAACGCGCCTCAGACAGCGGGCCCGGCCTCAGACCTCAACCGGGGTCACGGGTCGTGCGGCCGGAGGCGCCCCGCGCCGGAGGTCGCACGACCCGCCGGCCGGGGGGGCCGTT
>NZ_JBIRBA010000057.1:0-20952 GCF_044326345.1 Actinomadura sp. 9N215
ACGGCGACCGCCGCCGCCGCGTCCGGCCTCGCCGACCGGCTGGCCGGGCTCCCGGACGGCGACCGCCGCCGCGTCCTGCTCGACTTGGTGCGGAGCAGCGCGGCGGCGGTGCTGGGCCACGCCGACCCGGACGCCGTCCGGACGGACGCGTCGTTCAAGGAGCTGGGCTTCGACTCGCTCACGGCCGTCGAGCTGCGCAACCGGCTCGCCGCCGCGACCGGGCTCCGGCTCCCGGCCGCGCTGGCCTTCACGTATCCGACGGCCGCCGCCCTCGCCGGGCACCTCGGCGCGGAGATCGCTCCCAACGGGGCGGCGCCGCCCGTCCTGGCCGAGCTGGAACGGCTGGAGGAGGCGATGGCGGGATTCACCCCGGACGACGGCGAGCGGACCCGGCTCGCGCAGCGGCTGGAGAAGCTGCTCTGGCGCCTGGCCGGCGACGGTCCGGCCGATGCCCGGAACGCGGTGGACGGCGAGGCGCTGCTGTCCGCGTCCGACGACGAGATGTTCGCGCTCATCGACCGCGAACTCGGCTCTTCCTGATCGGAGAGAAACGCTGATGGCGGGCAACGAGCAGAAGCTGCGGGACTACCTCAAACGCGTGACGGCCGATCTCGGGCAGACCCGCCGGCGGCTGCGCGACGTGGAGGACAGGCAGCACGAGCCCTTGGCCGTGGTGGGCATGGCCTGCCGCTACCCGGGGGGCGTGGCGTCGCCGGAGGACCTGTGGGAGCTGGTCGCCTCCGACGGCGACGCGATCGGCGAGTTCCCCGGCGACCGGGGATGGGATCTGGAGGGCCTCTTCGATCCCGACCCCGACCACCCGGGCACGTCGTACGTCCGCGAGGGCGGGTTCCTGCACGACGCGCCCCGGTTCGACGCGGACTTCTTCGGGATCAGCCCGCGCGAGGCGCTGGCGATGGACCCGCAGCAGAGGGTGATGCTGGAGGTCGCCTGGGAGCTGGTCGAGCGGGCCCGCATCGACCCGTCGTCCCTGAAGGGCGGCTCGGTCGGCGTGTACACGGGGGTGTCCAGCCAGGACTACCTGAGGGGCGTCCCGAGGATCCCCGGCGAGTTCGAGGGGTACGCGACGACGGGGAACCTCACCAGCGTCGTGTCGGGCCGGGTGGCGTTCACGTTCGGGTTCGAGGGGCCCGCGGTGACCGTCGACACGGCGTGCTCGTCGTCGCTGGTGGCGATGCATCTGGCGGGGCAGGCGCTGCGGACCGGGCAGTGCGCCCTGGCCGTGGCCGGCGGCGTCACCGTGCTCGGCACGCCGGGCGCGTTCGTCGAGTTCTCCCGGCAGCGCGGCCTCGCCCCGGACGGGCGGTGCAAGTCGTTCGCGGCGGCGGCGGACGGCACCGGATTCTCCGAGGGCGCCGGGCTCGTCCTGCTGGAGCGGCTGTCGGACGCGCGCCGCAACGGCCACCGCGTGCTGGCGCTGATCAGGGGTTCGGCCGTCAACCAGGACGGTGCGAGCAACGGCCTCACCGCGCCCAACGACCTCGCGCAGCAGCGGGTGATCCGGCAGGCCCTGGCGGACGCGCGGCTCCCCGCCGAGCACGTGGACGCGGTCGAGGCGCACGGCACCGGCACCACCCTCGGCGACCCCATCGAGGCGCAGGCGCTCCTCGCCGCCTACGGCCGGAACCGCGACCGGCCCCTGTGGCTGGGCTCGATCAAGTCGAACATCGGGCACACCCAGGCGGCGGCCGGGGTGGCCGGGGTGATCAAGATGGTGATGGCGATCAGGAACGGGTCGCTGCCCGCCGTCCGCCATGTCGACCGGCCCACGCCGCACGCCGACTGGGAGTCCGGGGCGGTGCGGCTCCTCACCGAGCGGGTCCCCTGGCCGGAGACCGGGAGACCGCGCCGGGCGGCCGTGTCGTCCTTCGGCATCTCGGGCACCAACGCCCATCTCGTCCTGGAGCAGGCCGACGAGCCCGCCGAAGGGGAGCAGGCGAGAGAGCCGCAAGCGGGGCCGGTGCCTCTCGTGGTGTCGGCCAGGACCGCCGGCGGCGTCCGTGCGCAGGCGGCGCGCCTGGCGGAGTCCCTGGACGGCGCGGAGTGGGACCCCGCCGACGTGGGCTGGTCGCTGGGCACGACCCGCGCGGCGTTCGACCACCGCGCCGTGGTCGTCGGCGACGACCGCGACGGCCTGCTGGAAGGGCTGCGCGCCCTGGCGGCCGACGAGCCGCACCCGCGGTCGGTCTTCCCGGGGACGGCCGTCGCGCCGGGGGCGGGGCCCGTCCTGGTGTTCCCCGGCCAGGGATCGCAGTGGGCCGGGATGGGCGGGCGGCTGCTCGCGGAGTCGCCAGTGTTCGCGGCGCGGATCGCCGAGTGCGAGCGGGCGCTGGCACCCCATGTCGACTGGTCGCTGACCGGCGTCCTCAAGGGGGCGGACGACCTGGACCGGGTGGACGTGATCCAGCCCGTGCTGTGGGCCGTCATGGTGTCGCTGGCCGAGGTGTGGCGGTCGTACGGGGTGGTCCCCGCCGCCGTGGTGGGGCACTCGCAGGGCGAACTCGCCGCCGCGTGCGTGGCGGGGGCCCTGACGCGGGAGGACGCCGCGAAGGTGGTCGCGCTGCGCAGCCGCGCGCTGCGCAAACTCTCCGGGCAGGGGGCGATGGCCTCGCTTGGCGCCGGGGAGGAGCGGGTCCGCGCCCTGCTGGACGGGAACGGGATCGGCGAGGTGGAGGTCGCGGCCGTGAACGGCCCGTCCTCGACCGTCGTGTCCGGGCCGCCCGAGCGGGTGGCGGAGGCCGTCGCCGCCTGCGCGGAGGCGGGCCTGCGCGCCCGGACGATCGACGTGGACTACGCGTCCCACGGCCCGCAGGTCGACCAGATCGCCGACGAGGTCCGCGAGCGGCTCGCGGACGTCCGCGCCGTCCCGTCCGACGTCGCGTTCTACTCGACGGTGACCGGCGGGCGCCTGGAGACGTCGGCTCTTGAGGCCGACTACTGGCTGGACAACCTGCGGCGTCCGGTGCGGTTCGCGTCGGCCGTCGAGGCGCTGCTCGCCGACGGGCACCGGGTGTTCATCGAGGCCAGCCCCCATCCCGTGCTGACGGTCGGGATGACGGAGACGAGCGAGCTCGTCCGGGCGGTGGGGACGCTCCGCCGCGACGAGGGCGGCCTCGACCGGCTGGCGCTGTCGGCCGGTGAGGCGTTCGCCGCCGGGGCGGCCGTCGACTGGCGGGCGTGGTTCGACGGCGCCCGCACGGTCGACCTGCCCACGTACGCGTTCCGGGGCGAACGCTACTGGCTGCCCGACGAGGTGCCCGCCGGGCCCGTCCCGGACTCGCGCGCCACCGCCGACTCCTGGCGCTACCGGATCGAATGGACGCCGCTGGAACAGGGCCCGTCCGGGACCCCGTCCGGCCCCTGGCTGCTCGTCGGCGGCGAGGAGGACTGGCTGGACGCCTGCTCGGCGGCGCTAGGCGGCGACGTCGAACGCGTCGAGGCGGGCCCGGACCTGGCCGCCGTGCTGCGCTCACGCGCCCCGGCGGGCGTCCTGTCGCTGGACGCGGACCCCGCCCGCGCGCTGACCCTCCTCCAGGCGCTCGTGGACGCCGGTACCGAGACCCGCCTGTGGTGCGCCACGCGCGGCGCGGTCTCCGTCGCCGACGACGACCCGCTCACCGACCCGGGGCAGGCCCGGATCTGGGGCCTCGGGAGGGTGGCCGCCCTGGAACACCCCGGGCTGTGGGGCGGCCTCGTGGACCTGCCGCCCCGCCCGGAGGACCTGGACGCGGCCGCGCTCGGCGCCGTCCTCGCGGGCACGCCGGGCGAGGACCAGGTGGCGCTGCGCCCCGGCGGCGGGGTGTTCGTGCGGCGGCTGGTGCCGTCCCCGGCCCGCGGCCGCGCCCCGCGCCGGGAGTGGGCGCCGCACGGCGCCGTGCTCGTCACCGGCCCCGTCGCCGGCCAGGCCGGGCACGTGGCGCGGTGGCTCGCCGCGAACGGGGCGGAGCGGATCGTCGTCCTCGACCCGGCCGGGCCGGACGCGCCTGGCGCCGCCGAACTGGTCGCCGAGCTGGCCGGGCTCGGCGCCGAGGCGTCGGTGGTGGACCGCGACCGCCTCGCCCCGGACGGCGTGCGGACGATCGTCCACACCTCCCCGGTCGGCGAGCTCCGCCCTCTGACCGGCCTCACCCCGTCCGACCTGGGCGACGACATGGCCGCCCTGGCCGGCCTGGACGAGGTCTGCGGCCTCGGCCCCGGCGACACCGTGGTGTTCCTCCTGTCGGTCGCGGGGGTCTGGGGCAGCCGCGACCACGGCGCGTACGCGGCGGCCAACGCCCACCTGGACGCGCTGGCCCAGCGCAGCCGGGCGGACGGCCGGGCGGTGACGTCGATCGCGTACGGACTGTGGGACCTCGGCGGCGACGCGCTGCTCCCGTACACCGACCTGTCGCGGCGCCAGGGGCTCGCGCCGCTCGACCCAGGCCGCGCCCTGGACGCGCTGCGCCGGACGCTCGACCTGGAGGTCCCGTCGCTCGTCGTCGCCGACGTCGACTGGGAGCGGTTCATGTCGCTGTTCGCGATGGCCCGTCCCGCCCGGCTGTTCGACCTCGTCCCGGCGGCCCGTCCGGCCGGGCGGGACGAGGCCGACACCGGGTCCACGCTGGCGCGGCAGCTCGCGGAGACGCCCGAGGCGGAGCGGCCCGCGGCCCTCCTGACCGTGGTCAGGCGGCACGTCGCGGCGGTACTGCGGCACCGGGGCGCGGACGCCGTGGGACCGGACCGGCCCTTCAAGGAGCTGGGCTTCGACTCCCTCGCGGCGGTCGAGCTGCGGAACCGGCTCCGCGCCGCCAGCGGGCTGAGCCTGCCCACCACGCTCGTCTTCGACTACCCGACCCCGGCCGCGCTGGCAGAGCACCTCCTGCCCCGGCTGCTCGCGGACGGCTCCGGCGACGGGGCCCCCGCGTTCACCGGTCTCGACGGCCTCGACGCCGCCCTCACCGCCCTCCCGGTGGACGACCCCGGGCGCGCCGCCCTCCTCAACCGGCTCCAGTCCCTGCTGTGGAAGCACACGGGGCAGCGGGACGAACCCGCCGAGGGCTCCGGGGACCCGGAGGACCTGGACGCCGCGTCCGCCGACGACATGTTCGCGCTCTTGGACCGCGAGCTCGGCGACCCCGCCTGACCACCGACCGCGCCTGACCACCGACCCCGTCCAACTGACGGCACCCTGCCCACCGACACCACGGAGACCCGATGGCCGACCAGATCGCCGCCTCGCCGGACCTGCTGACCTACGTGCGCGACGTGTCGCTCCGCGACGACGAGATCCTCCGCGAGCTGCGGGAGACGACCGCCGCGCTCCCCGCCGGCACGGCCATGCAGGTGATGGCCGAGGAGGGGCAGCTGCTCGCCCTGCTCGCGGGCCTGACCTCCGCCCGCCTGGTGGTGGAGGTCGGCACGTTCACCGGGTACAGCACGCTGTGCCTGGCCCGCGCGCTGCCCGCCGACGGACGGCTGATCACGCTGGACGTCACCGCGCGATGGCCGGACATCGGCGCCGAGTACTGGCGGCGGGCCGGGGTCGCGGACCGGATCGACGTCCGCGTGGGCGACGCGACCGAGACCCTGCCCGCGCTGCTCGCCGAGCTGGGCGCCGGAAGCGTCGACCTGGTCTTCGTCGACGCCGACAAGGCCAACTACCTCGCGTACTACGAGGCGGCCTTCGACCTCGTCCGGCCGGGCGGCCTGATCGTGCTGGACAACACGCTGTTCTTCGGCCGGGTCGTGCGTCCGGACGCGAAGGACCCGGACACCGAGGGCATCCGGGCCGTCAACGCGCGGCTCCGCGACGACCAGAGAGTGGACGTGTCCCTGCTGGTCATGGCGGACGGCATCACCCTGGCGCGGAAGCGGTCCGGCTGAGCCGCGCCCGTCCGGCCCCCGCCGCGAGGTCGGGGGCCTCAAGCCGCAGCGCCGCCGGCGGCGGCTGCTCCACCGGCGTGAGGTGCAGCCGCTGGATCTCCGGCGCGGCGGGCGCGACGGCGTCGCGGCACGCGCAGGCCGCGTCGCCGAACCCGGCGAACCGGTAGGCGACCTCCATCATCCGGTTCCGCTCCGTCGCCCGGAAGTCGGCCACGAGGTGCACGCCCGCGCGGGCCGCCTGGCCCGACAGCCAGCCCAGGATCGCCGATCCCGCGCCGAGCGACACGACCCGGCAGGACGTGGCGAGCAGCTTGAGATGCCACACCGGCCCGTGCCGCTCCAGCAGCAGGACGCCGACTGCGCCGTACGGGCCGAACCGGTCCGAGACCGTGGTGACCAGGACCTCGTGGCGCGGGTCGGCGAGCAGGCCGCGCAGCTCGGCGTCGGAGTAGTGCACGCCCGTCGCGTTCATCTGGCTGGTGCGCAGCGTCAGCTCCTCGACCCGCGAGAGCAGGTCGCCGGTGGCGCGGGCGATCCGCATCTCCACCTTGAGCGAGCGCAGGAACTCCTCGTCCGGCCCGTCGAACTCGGCCTGCGCGGCCTCGCGCTCGAAACCGGCCCGGTACATCGTCCGGCGGCGCCGCGCGTCCACGGTCACGGTGGCGGGGCTGAACTCCGGAAGGCTCACCAGCTCCGGTATCTGCTCGGGCGTGTAGCAGCGCACCTCGGGCGCGTGGAACCGCACCTCGGCGCGCTCGGCCGGGGTGTCGTCGACGAACGCCATGGTGCCGAGCGCGAACCGGAGCCTCTCGGCGATGCGGATCACCGCGTCCGGTTTGCGTCCCCAGCCGATCTGGGGGAACACGAAGTACTCCGCCAGCCCCAGTTCGGTCAGCCTCGCCCACGCGAGGTCGTGGTCGTTCTTGCTGGACACGGACTGGAGGATGCCCCGGGCGTCCAGCGCGGCGATCACGTCGGCGACGCCGTCGCGCGGCGGGACGGCGCCGTCCTCCAGCAGGGTCCCGTCCCAGAGCGTGTTGTCCAGATCCCACACCAGGCACTTCACCAGAGCGGGCGATCCCATCAGGTCCTCCGTTCGTGGGTCACGCGGGGCGGTCCAGGGCGCGCTCGGCCAGGATCAGCTGGCAGATCTCGGAGCTGCCCTCGATGATCTCCATGAGCTTGGCGTCCCGGTACGCGCGCGCGACCACGTGCTGGTCGTGGGCGCCCGCCGAGGCCAGCACCTGGACCGCGGACGCGGCGCCGCGCGCGGCGTGCCCGGCGCTGACGTACTTGGCGAGGACCGTGTCGGCGACCAGGTCGGGCGACCCGGCGTCCCAGCCGTCGCTGGCCCGCTCGCAGGCGCCGGTCGCGATCCGCTCCGCGGCCAGCAGGTCGGCCAGGTGCCGCGCGACGAGCTGGTGGTCGGCCAGCCGGCGGCCGAACTGCTCCCTCGTCGCGGCGTGCTCGGCCGCCGCGCGCAGGCACGCGCGCAGAATCCCCACGCACCCCCAGGCCACGGAGATGCGCCCGTAGGCGAGGGCGACCGTCACCAGCAGGGCGAGGGACCGGCCGCCGCCGCCGAGCACGTTGGCCGCCGGGACGGCGACGCCGTCCAGCCGGACGTTCGCGTGTCCCGCCGCGCGGCAGCCCAGCGGGTCGGGGACCCGCTCCACCGTGACGCCGGGCGCGGTGGCGGGCACCAGCACCGCCGCGCCCTCGCCCTGCTGGTGACGCTCGCCCTCGTACCGGCCGAAGACGACAAGCAGGTCGGCGTAGCAGGCCCCGGTGACCCACACCTTGCGCCCGTCCACGACGACGGAGTCGCCGTCCGCGCGGATGCCGGTGGTCATCGCCGCGAGGTCGCTGCCCGCGCCGGGCTCGCTGAAGCCCACCGCGGCCAGCCGCCCGCCGGTGAGCTCCGGCAGGAGGGCGTCGCGCTGGCCGGGGTCCGCCAGCCGCTGGACGATCCACGCCGCCATGCCCTGCGACGTCATCACGCTGCGGACGGACCCGCACAGCGTCCCCGCGTACGCGGTCAGCTCGCCGTTCTCGCGGCTGCTCAGCCCGATGCCGCCGGACCGCCCCGGGACCTCGGCGCACAGCACACCGGCCGCGCCCAGCCCGCGGAGCACCTCGCCGGGGACGTGCCCGGCGGCGTCCCAGCCGCCCGCCCGGTCGCCGACCAGCTCGCCGACCAGCGCGACCGCCTTGTCGAGCGCGGGCCGGTCAGCCACCGGGCGCCCCGGCGGCCGCGCTCCTCAGCCGCAGCACCAGGTCGATCATGCGCTGGACGGTGCGGAAGTTGTCCAGGACGAGGTCGGGGCCGACGATCGCGACGCCGTACGACTGTTCGAGCCGCACCACCAGCTCCATCGCGAACATCGACGACACCGCCCCGGACGCGAACAGGTCGACGTCGGGTTCCACCGGCGCCTTCGTCTTGGCCTCCAGGAACGACAGCAGGTCGGCCTCGATCGCGGCGGCGTCCGCGGGCTCCTGCCCGGTCTTCCCGGTGGTTTCGGTGTGCTCGGTGGATGAGGTCATGCCCCTGCCTCCGTGTACTCGAAGAAGCCCCGGCCGGACTTGCGGCCGAGATGTCCGTCCCGCACCTTCTCCAGCAGCAGCCCGCAGGGCGCGCACCTGGCGTCGGACGTCCGCTCGTGGAGCACGGTGAGGGAGTCGGCCAGGTTGTCCAGGCCGATCAGGTCGGCGGTGCGCAGCGGCCCCATCGGATGGCCGAGGCAGCCCTCCATCAGCGTGTCGATCGCCGCGGCCGAGGCGGTGCCCGCGGCCAGCACCCGGATCGCGTCGTTGATCATCGGGTGCAGCACCCTGCTGGTCACGAAGCCGGGGGCGTCGCGGACCACGACCGCGCGCCGCTCCATGGCCGCGAGCAGCGCGGTCACCGCGGCCATCGCGGCCTCGCCGGTGTCCGGCCCGCGGATCACCTCGACCTGCCTGATGAGCGAGGGCGGGTTCATGAAGTGCGTGCCGACCAGCGCCTCGGGGCGGGGCAGCTCAGCGGCCAGCTCACCGATCGGGATCGAGGACGTGTTGGAGATCAGCGGGGCCCCGTCGCCCACCGTCGCCGCCGCCTCGGTCAGGGCCTTGACCTTGAGGTCGGCCCGCTCGGTGACCGCCTCGACCACCGCCGTGGAGTCCGCGGCGGCGGCCACCGACGTGCCGGTGCGCAGCTCGCCGGGGACGCGGCCCGCCGGGAGCGCCCCCATCAGCCGGGCGCGCCGCACCTCCCGGTCGATCTCGCCGCGCGCCCTGTCGAGCCGGGCCGGGTCGACGTCGATGAGCACGACGGGCACGCCGTGGCCGAGCGCCAGGGCGGCGATGCCCACTCCCATCACCCCGGCGCCCAGCAGCGTGAGCCGGTGCGTCGTCGTCTCGTCGTTCGTCACGGTGCCTCCGCTGCGGTCGGCGCCGCCGGGCCGTCACCGGCGACGGCAGTCCAGGTTGCCGTTCTTGCTGGTCCCGTCGGGCGACGTGACGGTCTGCGCGATGGTGAAACGGTTGCGGTCGATGACCTGGTAGTCGTCCTTGATGCCGAGCGTCACGCCCTTGGCGGTGCCGGTCGGGTTCGGGTTGAGGACCTGGAGCAGGTTCCCGGCGAACCGCAGGTGCCCGTCCTGCCAGCCGGGCGAGGACGCCGTGCCGGACGAACCCCAGTTGTCGTGGTACTGCATGATGAACGTGCCGTCCACGGGGTTCCAGCCGTACACACCCTTCCCGTAAACGTTGGGGTAGGGCGCGGCCATGTACTGGGTGACGTCGCTGTAGTAGTAGTGGCCGCCCAGCCCGCGCTTGGCGGCCATCGTCACTTCGAGCTTGGTCTGGCCCGGCTGCGTGCAGTCGAACGTCCCGAGCGTGAAGTCGAGGCCGCGCACCTGCGGCGGCGGGGGCAGCTCCTGCTTCCGGGGCTTGGCGGGCCCGGACGGCTGCGCGTTCGCCGGGCCGATCCCGAGCGCCAGCAGGCCCGTGATGGCTCCGGCGACGCCGAGCGTGGTGCGCCGCGTCCAGATGTTCCCGTCTCGCATGGTCCTCACCGGGGCCCTTCGTTGCCTACGTCGTCCGGAATGTCGCGGTCACCATCGTTCGAGGTGCCGCTAAAGGTGCGCTAATCCCCGCGCCTCCGGCAGGGCCCGCGCGTCCATTCGCGCCCGCGCCCCGATTCGCGGCCCATGGGTTCACTTGGCGAACATTCCGCCGGTCGCGTTGACGCACGTCCCGGTGAACGGGGCGCCCCGGTCGGAGACCAGGAACGAGATCAGGTCGGTGATCTCGTCGAGCGTGGGGGACCGGCGGGCCATCCGCATCCGGTCGAGCCGGGCCTTCAGGTCGCGCGTGGCGGTGGCGTCGGCGAACAGGTCCAGGTTCGGGTTCACCTTGGCGAGCTTCTCGGCCTGGATCGTCTCCGGGATGCCCGCCGCCCAGACGCCGAAGACCCTGATCCCCTCGGGGCCCAGCTCGGCGGCCAGGTTGCGGATCAGGGTGTCGGTCGCGGCGTCCGTCGGGCCCGAGCCGCCCAGCAGCACCTGGCCGCCCCGCGCCGAGCCGCTGTTCATGGAGAGGATCACCCCGCGGCGCTGCCCGATCATGTGCCGGGCGGCGGCGCGGGCGGTGATGAACGTCGAGGCGAGCCCGGTGGTGAGCGGGCGCAGGAAGTCCTCGGTGGCGAGCTCCGCCAGCGGCGTGCCGTGCCGGTCGCCGCGGTAGATGAGGTTGAACGAGACGTCGATGCCGCCGGTCTCGGCGGCCATCTCGTCGGCGTGGTCGTCCACGGCCTTCTCGTCCAGGGCGTCCACGACCGCCACGTCGGCGCGGCCGCCGGCGGCGGTGATGTCGTCGGCGACCTTCTTGAGCGGTTCGAGCGTGCGGCCGGCCAGGAAGACCCGCGCCCCGTTGCGGGCGAAGTCCCGGGCGACGCTGCCGCCGATCATGCCGCCCGCCCCGTAGATCACGGCGGTCTTGTTCTCCAGCAACATGCCGTCCTTCCTTTCAGAGCGACGTCTCAGGGGCGCGCGGGAACGCCCGCGCCCGGGTGGGCGGATTCGAGGGCCTCGATGGCCCGGGCGCCCGGTTCGCAGGCGGCGCGCAGCGCGGCCAGCGCGTCCGGGGCGAGCTTGGCCGCGGCGGACCCGGTCCGGCTCCGGTCGATCAGGGCGCGCGCCGCGTCCAGCCAGGACGGCGGCGCGGACACGCCGACGAACCCGGCGAGCCGCGTGAGCTCCGCGTCGGGGTCGGCCACGAGCCGCTCGTACGCCAGCCCGGTCCAGCGCCGCGCGGGGAGCCGCTCCAGCGCCTCCGTCCCGGCCTTGACCATCGCGTTCCACATCCAGGCGAAGAACGGCAGCGGGATCGGGTAGGCCATGAACCGCTCGCCGTCGTAGGGGGCGGTGAGCAGCCCGTCGAACTCCGGCGGCGCGGCCGCCCTGATCTGTTCCCACGACGCCGAGCGGGGCAGCCCCGCCGTCGCCGCCGCGCGCTGGGTCAGCAGCGCGTGCCGCGTCGCCGGATGCCTGCTCATCGACAGCGCGGTGTCGGCGCCGTCGCGGTGCATGTGCACGAAGCGGGCCTCGGGATACCGCTCCGCCAGCTGCGGGATCAGGCTGAGCGACCCGCCCGACCGCTCCACGACGACGCGGCGTCCGAGCAGTCCGGCCAGATGGTCGAGCAGCGCCCGGTACTGGTCGGCGGCCGCGCGCCGCGGCCAGCCCGGCACCTCGGCGGCCAGCCGGTCGAAGAGGGCGTCCGGGTCGTCCGTCAGCATCGGCAGCAGGCAGTGGCAGATCAGCGGGATGCCCGTCTCGGCGCGGAAGCGGCCCGTCTCGTAGGGGTAGATCATCTCGCCCGCCCGCATCCCGGCGAGGACGTAGCCGTCCACGTCGGGATGGGACGAGGACGCGCGCCGCCACAGCTCGCGGCCGTCCATTCCCGCCGCCGGGAAGCCGTCCGAGCGGCCCCCCTCGGTGACCACGTTGAGGAACTCGCTGGCGCTGAGCACCTCGGGATGCAGGTTCAGGAGATGCGACAGCAGGGTCGAGCCGCACCGGCCCGTGCTGACGACGAAGGTCGGGGACACGTCGCTCCTCTGGTGCGTTCGCGGACGACCTGTGGCGCTGCCCATGCTGTCCCGTCCCGCTAATGCGGCCCTTGTGTCAGGGCAAGACGCCCGGCCCGTCCGGCTCTCGCCCCGGCCTCCGCCCAGGTCCCCGCCCTGACCCCGCGCTGGCTGCGCCGGGTTAGGCGGCCTTAAGGCCGCCGGGCGATGCTGACGTCGGCCGTCCGACAGAAGGGGCACACGTGCGCGTACGGGATATCTTTCTCAGCGGAATCGGCGCCGTCATTCCCGAGACCGAGACCGTCGGGTCGGCCGTCGAGCGCGGCGCCTTCCCGGCGGAGAAGGTCGCGAACCTGGGCTTCACCGCGGCCGCGGTGGCCGGGGACAGGCCGGCCCCGGACATGGCGCTGGAGGCCGCGCGGGCCGCGTTGAAGACGTCCGGGCTGAGCCCGACCGAACTCGTCCTGCTCGTCTACGCCGACGTCTGGTACCAGGGGCCCGAGGGCTGGGGGCCGCAGTACCACCTCCAGAAGCACCTGGTGGGCGACGACCTGCTGGCGTTCGAGCTCAAGCACGGCTGCAACGGCATGTTCAGCGGCATGGAGCTCGCCGTCGGCGCGCTCCGCGCCGAGCCGCACCGCCGCGCGGCCATGGTCGTCGGCGCCGACAACTTCGGCACCCCGCTGATGGAACGCTGGAATCCCGGCACCGGGCTGGTCGTGCTCGGCGACGGCGCCAGCGCCGTGGTGCTGGCCAAGGACTCCGGCTTCGCGCGGCTGCTGTCGATCTGCACGGCCTCGTTCACCGACATGGAGGAGGCGTACCGGGCGGGCGAGCCGATGATGCCGCCGGGCATCACGGTGGGCCGCGTCCTGGACTTCGTGAGCCGGCTGGAGGCGTTCAAGGAGAAGATGGTCGCCGAGGGCATCGGCTGGACGATGGGCATCCGCCACCACCAGCGGTACATCGAGATCATGCACCGGGCGCTGGAGGAGGCCGAGGTCGAGGCCGCCGACATCAAGCGGGTGATCGTCCACAACCTCGCCGAGGAGGAGGTCGAGCCGTACCTCGGTGTCCTCGGCTTCACCATGGACCAGTCCACCTGGGACTTCGGCTCCACCATCGGGCACATCGGGGTGAACGACCACGTGCTCTCGCTCCACCACCTGCTGTCCACGGGCGAGGTCGGCCCGGGCGACCACATCCTCATGTGCGGGTTCGCCGCGGGCGTCACGTACAAGGCCGCCGTCGTGCAGATCCTCGCCATGCCGTCGCTCGCCGACTGAGCCGCCACCGAAAAGGGAGGGCCGGGAAACCGGCCCTCCCTTTTCGTATTCGTCGTCAGCCGGTCGGGAGCAGCTCGACGAGGAACCGGCCGAGCCGCTCGGGGGAGGGGTGGTCGACGATGGCGACGAGCGGCACCTCGAGCCCGGTCGCGTCGGTCAGCCTGCGGGTCAGCTCCAGCGCGGTCAGCGACGTCAGGCCCATCTCGATGAAGTTGCTGTCGTCGTCGACCGGCTGGCCCAGCACGTCGGTGGCCTCCGTGCGCACGCTGTCCCTGAGCAGCCGCACGCTCTCGTCCGCGTCGGCCTGGGCGAGCAGCTGGAGGAGCGTGTCGCCGGACGTGGCGGCGTGCCCGTTGGACGCGTCGTCCCGCCGGTCGGGCCGGAACTCGGCGATGTCGGCGAACAGCCGTCCCGCGGCGGGGTCGGCGGTCCGCGCGGTGAGCTCCGCCCAGTCCGGGTCGGCGATGACGGCGGAGACCGCGCCCCGCTCGACGGCCTCGCGCAGCAGCGCGGCCGCCGCGCGGGCCGGGACCGCCGTGTCCACCGTCGCCGAGACGGCCCGGACGCCGCGTCCCCGGCTCCGCCGGGCGATCGCGTCCAGGTGGGCGGCCGCCCCGGCCCGGTCGCCGCCGAACGGGTCGGCGGTCACCGAGACGAACGCGCAGAGGGGCAGCACGTGCTCCTCGGCGAGCGCGGCGAGGTTCTCCGCGACGGCGGGCGCGTCGTCCGCCGCCAGGTGCACGATGCCGGTGAGGGCGTGGGACGCGACCGCCTCGGCGAGCGCGTCCGGGTCGGCCAGATCGGCGGTGACCACGGTCGCGCCCAACTCCTCGGCCAGCGCGGGGTCAGATGCGGGGAGACCGGCGAGCAGCGGGCGGGCGCCCGCGGCGGCGAGCCAGCGCGCCGTGTGCGCGCCGAGCTCGGACGCCGCGCCGGTCACCAGCACCGCTTCGAGCGGCGGCAGCTCCCCGGCGGACCCGTCGGCGGTGAGGCCGCGCAGCAGGCGCCGCGCGTAGCAGCCCTCCGCCCGCACGGCGACCGCGTCCGCGCCGGTCTCGCCGGTCAGGACGCCGGCGAGGCGGCGCGCCGCGCGGGCGTCGAACCGCTCCGGCAGGTCGACCAGGCCGTGCTCCGGCGCCGTGACGGCCGCCCACGCCCGGGCCTGGACGGGATCGGTGACGCGGTCGGCGCGCGCGGCCTGCACAGCACCGCAGGTCGCGATCCACACCGGCGCGTCGAAGCGGGGAAGGGCCGCCCCGCCGCCCGGCGTCCGGAGCGCCAGGACCCCGGCGAACGGCCCCGCGGCGTGCGCCTCGATGTCCTCGGGCGCGGCGGTGACGACGTCCGCGCCGTGGTCGCGCAGCGCCTTCTCGACGGGCCCGTCGAACCGCTCGTCCTTGGCGGTGACCAGAAGCCAGGTGCCCTGGAGCCGCGGCGCCACGACGTCGGCGACGGCCTTCCACGCGATCCGGTAGCGCCGGTTCCGCTGGCGCCGCCACGAGGCGAGGACGGGGAGCACCGCGTCCAGCGCGGCCCGCTCACCGGGCGCGGCGCCGACCATCCCGGCGAGCGCCTCGGTGTCGCCGCCGTCGACGGCGTCCCAGAACACGGCGTCCGAGGAGGCCTCGCGGGCGGACGGGCGCTCCGGCGTCAGCCAGAGGCGCCTGCGCTCGAACGCGTAGGTGGGCAGCGCGACGAGCCGGGGAGCCGGGTCGGCGGGGAACCAGCCCGTCCAGTCCACGGTCACGCCGGTCGTGTGCAGCCGGGCCAGCGAGAACGCGAAGGCCCGCAGGTCGGCCTGGCCGTGGTTGAGCGCGGACACCACCAGCGGCCCGCGCGTCGCGGACGCGTCGAGGATCCGGTTGACCGGCCCGGACAGCGCCGGATCGGGCCCGACCTCCAGGAACGCCCTCGCCTGACCGGCGGTGTAGGTGATCGGCGGGTGGAAGCGCACCGGCTCGCGGAGCTGCCGGACCCAGTAGCCCGGCGTCGAGACCTGCTCGTCGGCGGGCAGCCCGCTGAGGTTGCTGATCAGCTGCGTGTGCGGCCGGTTGAAGGTCAGCTTCTCGACGGCCCGGCGGAACTCCTCCAGCACCGGCTCCACCAGGGGGGAGTGGAACGCGTGGCTGATCCTCAGGCGGGTGGCGGTCCGGCCTTTGGCCGTCCAGTCCGCGGCGATCCGGTCGACCTCCTCGGCGGGGCCGGAGATGACCGTGCGGTCGGGGGCGTTGAGCGCGGCGACGGCGACCTGCCCGCCGACCGCGTCCGCCAGCTCCTCCTCGCTCGCGTCGACGGCGACCATCGCGCCGCCCTCCGGCAGGCCGCCGACCAGCGTGGCGCGCGCGGCGACGAGGCGGCAGGCGTCCTGGAGGTCGAACACCCCGGCGAGGTGCGCCGCGGCGACCTCGCCGACGGAGTGGCCGATCAGCACGTCAGGACGGACGCCGAGCGAGTTCAGCAGCCTGGCCAGCGCGACCTGGAACGCGAACAACCCCGTCTCGGCGTAGCGGGCGTCCTCGAGGAGCCCCTCGGGACGGCCCTCGAACACCACCTGCCTGAGCGGGTGGTCCAGCGACGGGTCGAGCAGCGCGCACACCTCGTCGAACGCCTCGGCGAAGACGGGGAACCGCGCGTAGAGCCCCGCGCCCATCCCGGCGCGCTGGCTTCCGTGGCCGCTGAACAGGAACACCGCCTTCCCGGCGGCGGACTCGCGTCCCGGGTCGATCACCGCCTGGTGGGCGTCGCCGCCCGCCAGCGCGCGGACCCCGGCCAGCAGTTCGTCGCGGCCCTCGCCGATGACGACCGCGCGGTGCTCGAACACCGAGCGGGTCCGGGTGAGGGACCAGCCCACGTCCACCGGCCGCTCCGCCGGATCGGCGTCCGCCAGCGCGGCGGCCTGCCCGCGCAGCGCCTCCGGCGAGCGGGCGGACAGCACCCACGGGACGACGCCGTCCGGCTCGTCCGCGACCTCGGTGTCCTCCCCGGCGGGGGCCTCCTCGAGGATCAGGTGCGCGTTGGTGCCGCTGTTGCTGAACGAGGACACCCCGGCCCGGCGCGGGCGGTCGCCGTCCCTGGCCCAGCCGACCGGCTCGGTGAGCGGCTCGATCGTCCCGGCCGACCAGTCAATCTGCGGGCTGGGACGGTCGAGGTGCAGGCTCGCGGGCAGCGTCTCCCGGCGCAGCGCCTGCACCATCTTGATCACGGCGGCGACCCCGGCGGCGGCCTGGGTGTGCCCGATGTTCGACTTGATCGAGCCCAACCGGAGCGGGCGGCCGTCCTCGCGGTCCCGCCCGTAAGTGGCGAGGAGCGCCTGCGCCTCGATCTGGTCGCCGAGCGCCGTGCCCGTCGCGTGCGCCTCCACCGCGTCGACGTCGGACGCGGAGATGCCCGCGTCCGCCAGCGCCTGGCGGATCACCCGCTGCTGCGCGGGACCGTTCGGCGCGGTCAGCCCGGTGCTCACGCCGTCCTGGTTGACCGCCGAGCCGCGGATCACCGCGAGCACCGGGTGGCCGTTGCGCCGCGCGTCCGACAGCCGCTCCAGCAGCACCAGGCCCGCGCCCTCGCCCCAGCCCGTCCCGTCGGCCTCGGCCGAGAACGGCTTGCAGCGCCCGTCCTTCGCCAGCCCGTTCAGCGCGGACGAGGTGATGAACGTCGCGGGCGTCGACATGACCGCGACGCCGCCCGCCAGCGCCAGCGACGACTCGCCCCGCCGCAGCGCGGCGCAGGCCAGGTGCATCGCCACCAGCGCCGACGAGCAGGCGGTGTCCAGCGAGACCGCAGCGCCCTCCAGGCCGAGCGTGTACGCGACCCGCCCCGACGCGACGCTGCCCGCGTTGCCGTTCTCCAGATACCCCTCAAGGCCCTCGGGCGCCCGCTCAAGCCCGGTGGTGTAGTCGTGGTACATCACGCCGGTGTAGACGCCGGTGGCGCTGCCGCGCAGCGAGCGCGGGTCGATGCCCGCGCTCTCCACGGCCTCCCACGCGACCTCCAGCAGGAGCCGCTGCTGCGGATCGGTCACCAGCGCCTCGCGCGAGCTGATGCCGAAGAACCCGGGGTCGAACTCCGCCGCGTCGTGCAGGAAGCCGCCCTCCCGCGCGTACGACGTCCCGGCGTTGCCCCGGTCGGGGTTGTAGATCCGCTCGATGTCCCAGCCGCGGTCGGTGGGGAAGCTGGAGACGCCGTCGCGCCCCTCGGCGACCAGGTCCCACAGCTCCGCCGGGGTCCGGACGCCGCCGGGGAACCGGCACGCCATGCCCACGATCGCGATCGGCTCGGCGCCGCCCGCCTCGGCCGCGCGCAGCCGCTCCCGCGCCTCGTGCAGCTCGGCCGTGGTCCACTTCAGGTAGTCGACGAGTTTCTCCTCGCCGGTCAGCTCGTCCGTCATCCGAGATCGGCCTTCCTCGCCGGGTCCAAGGCCACGAGGGCCAGTTCGTCAGGGTGCAGCGGTGGTTCGGTCAGCTCCGGCATCAGCGCGTCCCGCTGCATCAGCGACACGAACCGGGAGGTGCCCAGCTCGGACTGCGGCGCGGACAGGCTCGTCACGTCGGTCACCACCGCCGAGACGGCCGGGGCGCGGATCGTCTTCGTCGCGACGATCTCGGTGAAGCTGCGCAGCGCGTCGGCGCCCTCGGTCAGCCGGTGGTCCGTGGAGTGGTTGCGGCAGCCCGCGTAGCAGATGTCGCGGGACGTCGCCATGATCCACGGGTCGTCCACGACCTCGCCGATCGCGTGCTGCGCCGCCAGGGCCGCGCCGGGCTCCGTCCACGGGCCGGCGAGCCAGCCGTCCAGCGCCCGCGCGGCCCGCGCCGCGGCGCTCATCCCGTGCCCGTACAGCGGGTTGAAGGCCGCCAGCGAGTCGCCGAGCACCACCAGGCCGTCGGGCCAGCGGTCCAGCCGCTCCGGGTACAGCCGCCGGTTGATGCCACTGTAGGAGCGGAACACGGTGGTCAGCGGCTCGGCGTCGCGGATGAGGTCACCGATGATCGGGTGCCGCAGCCGGTACGCGTACTCGACGAACTCCTCCTCCCGGGACGGCAGCTCGGTGCCCCGGGTGCCGGACAGCGTCACCATCCAGCGGTCGCCCTCGATCGGGTACACGGTCCCGTTGCAGCTGGGCGGGTCCACCCGGTGGTCCGACAGGACGTTGACGACGGGGAATCCGGCCGTCGCCCCGGGCGGGGCCTTGAAGACCCTCGTGGAGTAGCCCATGCCGCTGTCGACGACGTCCTTGTCGAGCGGCGGCGCGCCCAGCGCGGACAGCCACTGGCCGAGCCGCGAGCCGCGGCCTGTCGCGTCGACGACCAGGTCGGCGTCGAGCTCGGCCGTCGACCCGTCCGTCACGTCGCGGACGCGGACGCCGGTCACCCGGTGCGCGTCCCCGGCCAGCTCGGCGGCTTCGCCCCGCCGGACCCGGACCCGTCCTTCGGTGCAGATCCGGTCGCGGATCACCCAGTCCAGCAGCGGCCTGCTGCACATCACGGCGAACTGCGGCGAGTCGAATCGGTGCTGCCATCCGTGCGAGGTGAGCGACAGCATGTCCCTGTGCACGCCCGCCAGCCGCGCCCCCGCCGCCTTCAGCCGGTCGGTGGTCCCAGGCAGCAGCTCCTCGATGATGCGGGCCCCGCCGGACCACAGCAGATGGACGTGTCTCGCCTGGGGCAGCCCTCTGCGCTGATGAGGGCCATCGGGCAGAACGTCGCGTTCCACCACGGTGACGGTTCCCACATGGCGTGCCAGCACATGCGCGGCCAGCATGCCCGCCATGCTGCCGCCAAGAACGATCGCGTGCGCGTGACTGGTGTCGGCCACACTCCGGTCCCTTCGGAAGGGCACGCCGCGCCGGTCCCGGCGCGACGTCGCCGTGATGATTACAAGCTCCGCTTAAGCTCGCCTTGAGTGCCACCGCCCTCGTCCCCGGTCGGGTCGCGGGACCCGAACCGCTGGGCGCTGAGCCGCCCCAGGTACTCGGTGACCGCGACGAAGTCGGCGGCGCCCGGCTGCCTCGGCACCTCGCCGACGGTGGTGTCGGTCAGCCCCCAGAACGCCTGGGCCCGGTGGATCAGCTCGTCCTCGCCGACCTGGATCACGCCGATGATCCGGAACGTCAGCGGCCCGGGGAACCAGACGGTGACGTGCTGCTGGACCGCGACGTGCCGGTCGTCCATCGCCGCCACCGGGTCGCCGGGGAACTCCTGGACCTGGAGCGTGATCGACCACGCGATGTGGCGGCGCACCGCCGCGAGGCCGACGATCGGCGCGACGCCGACCGGGTCCTCGAAGACGATGTCGTCCGCGAACAGCTCCATCACGGCGTCGACGTCCCCGGCGTTCATGCGCCGGCTGTACTCCAGCGCGATGTGCTTGCGGATCGCCTCGTCGGGCATCGCCACCTCCAGGGGTGTCAGTCCACGATCTGCAGGGCGTCAGTCCACGATCTCCAGGTCGGACCGCCCCCAAAAGGCGGTGAGCTCCTGGATGAGCCGGTTCGGGCCGGTGCGGATCATCACCATGGACGCGTATCTGAGCCGCTTCCCGGCGGGGTCGGCGGGCGCCGCCAGCCAGCCGCGCTCCGCCAGGACGGGCCCGCGCGGCAGGTAGTCCATGACGGTCGTGACCGGCACGATCGCGTGCGCCCCGTCCTGCCCCGAGACGGGGTCGCCGGGCTCCAGCCGGACCCGCGCGGCCAGCGCCTCCGCGTGGTGCGCGCGCACCGCGTCGCGGCCGCGCCGCCTCCCCGAGCCGACCGGGTCCTCGAACCCGACGCCGTCGGGCTCGTAGAGCGCGAGGAGCGCGTCCAGGTCGGCCTCGTTCAGCAGCCGGCAGTGCTCCAGCACCAGCCGCTTGCGCGTGAACTCGTCGATCATGATCGTCCCCTGCCGAGGTTCCGGTCGATGAAGGTGAAGATCTCGTCGGCGGTGGCCGCGCCGAACCCGGCCTCCGCCTTCGGCGCGCGCAGGCCCTCGAGCCGGGACAGCGCCGAGCGCAGCCGCCCGGCCAGCACCTCCGCCGCGTCCTCGTCACGGCACGCCGCGAGGACGGTGCGCTCCATCCGGTCGAGCTCCTTCAGGACGGGCGCCAGCGGGTCGGTCTCCTCCGGGACCAGTTCGGCGAGCAGGTGTCCGGCCAGCTCGGTCATCGTGGGCCGGTCGAAGATCAGCGTGTTGGGCAGCCGGAGCCCGGTGGCGGCGGCGAGCCCGTTGCGCAGCTCGATCGCCGTGAGCGAGTCGAAGCCCAGCTCGATGAACCCGCGCTCGCTGTCGAGGCGGCCCGGATCGGGATGCCCGAGCACCGCCGCCGCGTGGGTCCGCACCAGGTCGATCAGCGTCCGCCGGCGGTCCTCGACGGGGAGCGCCGCGAGCTGCTCCGCCCAGTCGGCCGCCGACCGTCCCGTTCCCGTGCCCGCCGTGCGGCGTTGTGGTGTGTGGGTGGGGGTGAGGTTGGCGGCGATGAGGTGGGGGTGGGTGTGGGTGTGGGCGGTGTCCAGGAGGGTGAGGGCGTGGGGGGTGGTGAGGGGCCGGGTGCCGGTTCGGGTGATGCGGTGGTGGTCGGTGGTGGTGAGGTGGGCGGTCATGGTGCTGGTGTGTTGCCACAGTCCCCAGGCGATGGATTGTGCGGGGAGGTGGTGGGTGTGGCGGTGGTGGGCGAGGGCGTCGAGGTAGGCGTTGGCGGCGGCGTAGGCGGCTTGTCCGGGGCTGCCGAGGGTGGCGGCGG
>NZ_JBIRBA010000058.1:0-17053 GCF_044326345.1 Actinomadura sp. 9N215
GTGCTACGCACATTATATCATTCTCATTTCTTGATCGCAAGCAAAAATCAATGTAACTTTCTGTCACCAAAATCTAAGTCAACTCTGAGTAATCTTGATCAAGGAATTTTCATGATCCCCGTTTCGCGTACAGATTCGCGCTCCGGAGCTGCACAACGTGCACAACATGCACAACGGGAAGTTTCCGCAGGTCAGAGCCCTAAAAGTTGTGCACTTCGCTACTGCACAACACGATGTTGTGCAGCTCAGAACTGCACAACGTGCTGCACAACGTGCGGGCGGCCGACGCAGGCCGGAGAGCCGACCGCAGAACGTGACAAAAGATTTTACTTGACGTCCCGACCGTGCCTCGCGATCAGTTACAATGTGTGACGTCTGATTTATACGGAACGTCACAGATCGCACACTATACGTATAGAATCCGGAATAGAAAAAGGCGAATTACGCTTTAAAAGAATGGTCCCGCGGAGCAATTAATAAACGCTCGGAATAAGAACGGATCGACAACGGACACGCGAGCCCGTGAACGTCCCTGAGAGCCGCCCGCCCGCGAACCCCTAACCCGACTACCGGTCGCCCGCCTAACGCAGCGCTCCGGCCGACTCAGAGCCCTACACATGCGAGAGCCCCTGACCCACGGGATAAGGTCAGGGGCTCCGCAGCTCCCGCGCGCTGAATGCCGTTTGCCCAGCGATTGGGATGGACGCGCGAGAGCGGCTCTCGATCCGGACTAAACTCCGCCCGGCTGTCCCATCATCGCCCGCGTACGCAGCACGGACAGAACCGCGAACACGCGGAGAGTCACGTCATCGGGATCGAGCCGGTCAAACGCAAGCGAGGACGCGAACACGTGCGGCGGAGTACGGGGCGGACCCTGCGGAGGATCGTTCACGATCAGGTGATCCGGCTCGCTTACCAGTACCGCCCTGACCATGGTCAAAAGCGTGTCCGCATTCTCGTTCTCCGGCGACGTCGTCACGCCCGCCTTGACCGCGATGCGAGCGGCCGACGACAACGCATCCCGGACCGCTTCCGGCGTAATCCTCGCCCACAGTTCCCGGAGCGGCTCATAGCCCATCACGTAGTCAATCATCGCAGCGCGGGAAGTATCCCCGCCGGAGCCGGGAACCGCAGCCGTAGACGCACGATTAGCGACCGACAGAGCTTCCATGGTCTGCAACGTCACGGTTGTGACGTCGGGGATTTCATCGCGATTCAAAACAGCGTCCTCGCTTCCGTGAACTCCGGGGAGTCTGGATCTTCCTCCCACATGGCCATATCCGGATCTTCAACCCTACCCCTAAGAACGTCTTCCCACGTCTGTTTCGGCTGATATGGAGCCGACCGCACGTCATCGGGAACCGTAATCGGCTCCAACATGATCGGAGAGCCGTCATGATCCAAGAACGGATCGACCGACAGCGGAAGGTCGCGCTTATGCTGCACGCTCAGGAAGTTAATCCGCTTGTCCATCGGAATCCACTCCCCCATCACGTCAAGCGCGTTCTTCCGCGTAACGGCGAGCTTCAACGGCATGAACGCAATCGGTTCCGCTATCGGCTCTACCCGCCATTGACCGCGCTCGAATGCTGCACGCAGATGCGATGCCGGGAAATACCGCGCGTCCAAACCCCTCCGCTTGAACTTCTTATCATCGGGGTTGCGGCCGAAAGCGTAAATTCCCGGCATCCCTAGCCAACAATCGGATTTCTCTCCGCGCTCCCAGGTGCCTAGATCATGGTCGGTAACCGGAAGCTCCGGGATCTCCGCCGTAGCTAGAATTCCATCGGTCGCGACGGAGACGACTTTCTCTCCGCCCAATAGTGCAGCCTCCAACACTTTTGCCCGCGTACCGCCGGTCATCCATGATGCCCAGATATAGCACTGGTACTCCGGCGGATCGTAAGACTCGCGGGAGGTCAGCGCGTACGGCGAACCGGCCTTGACCCGCATCCCTATCGACTGCGCGGTTTTCCCGTACACCGAATTAATAATGAGCTTGATGACCTTAGACAACCCCTCCGACGGTCGCGGAGTCCCAACTTTCCGCCGGAGGTACAACTCCCCGACTTTCGCGAACGGGCGATGATTGCACATCGGGACGAAAACCCAACCCGAATAAATCGGGATAGCCTCCGCCCCGAAATGCTTTCGCGCTATCTCTACCTCCGGCGACGTGACCCAGCGCTTACCGCCGTGAACAAAAGCGATCGAGCCCTTAGACGCACCGTTCAGCAGATGCCCAGTCTCCGCGCTCGCACGGAACGGGAACGGAGCCCAGGGCCCCGACGTCCGCGAGCCGACGAAATAGAACCCCCAGCGTCCGGGAACGAACTCTTTGGTCCGAACGAACTTCCCATGACGCAGGCATGGCAGGCTGACCGCAATCGCCGGATACGCCGAATGAATGTCGTATTCGATGACGTCCCCGACCGGACCCAACACCGACGTTTCAAACCGACCGCCATAGTAGGAGTGAATCGGCACGTCTCGCGGAAGTCCACACAGATACGACTGATCGCCGGTCGGCATGAAATCCTTTAGACGTACGGAGCGGAAGAACGCTTCCGCGAGCGCTCCCGGACCGGAATAGCGGGTAACCCGCAAATCCATATCCTCGCAGTGCCGCAAGAAATCCCGGTACAGGATCGACAAGAACTCGCACTCGCTGAAACAGTATTCGAGAACCCGTTCCGGCGGAAGCTCCTCCAAATGACCGCGCTCCTGTTTCATGTCCGCGATAAAGTCAATGATCCCCTGTTGCTGATCAGAGAACAGATTCCGCGATGACGCGAGAGCTTTAGCGAAAGCCATTTGCCAATACGAGAACGTATCCCAGACCTTGCACTGTCGGCCGTCTTTGACGACTTGAAAGAATTTGCGAGGCATTCCCCGGATCTCGTAACCCTCCCAAACCGTCCGCCCCGACGAGGCGAACTCGCACAGATTCGCGAACGGCAGATCCGCGAGAATCTTCGTTACGTCATAGGTAAACGAAAACGAAATGATGAGATCCGACTTATGCCGGGGAATCCCCAACAGGAAATCAAGACAGCGCGCGGTCGGGAGCCCGTGATTCGCAGCGACGTCGGTCGGACCATGCGCAGCTCCCGGACGGACCGACGACGGACGCAGGCTCCCATCGTGCTCGATGTGCTCGCGGTACCCGCGATCGTCGGCCGCCGCTAGCAGCGTGTACGCATGACGTCCGGCGACGTCGTGTCCTTCCCCGTCCACGCTCACGATCCGGCGAGCCTCCGCCCGCCACTCCGGCGTCACAAACCCAGGCATCCCAGCTCCCCGAACGCTCCCAGGCGGCCGGAGATGGTCGGAGAACCTCCGACCGACCCAGACCCACCCTGACCGGCTCCCAGAGCCGCACACGTCCACACAGAGCCGCACATCAGTACGCGACCCAATCATCTCCGCCGGTAATCCCATACCGGGTCATGAAATCGACGAACGGCTGTCGCGGGAACTGACCGGCCGGACGTTGCGACCGGCGATGCGGACGCGCATTGCGAGCCGCGATCAAGCGCTGCGTGAGCTGCGACTTATTGAAACGGCGACCCTCCAATCGCGCGAGTTCCCGTTCCCTGCGCATCGCTTCCTGACCCTGCGTGGTCCGCAGCCACGAATCCGCGTACTTCGCGTCCCCGGAAGCGTTCTTCCGGTACTCGCGATGCGAGCCGTATCCCATGTACTGGGCTCCCATGTTCAGCGCTCTATGCCGCGTGACGACCTCCCCGCTAGAGAGCTGAACACGATTGGGCGAGCCGGGGACCTGACGCGCTCCGGGAGGAATAGGCATCGGTCAGACCTCGCTTTCGATCGCATCGAAAAGCCACGAACAGTCAATCTCGATCACCGTAGACGCAGGCACCTTTTTCCAGACCTGCGCATCCGGACTGTATTGGACACGAATCCGCGATTTGCAGCCCTTCCGCTCTGTATCGAGCGACCGCATGACATCTTGCGGCCGGAACGTCTCCCCATCCCGATTCCGGGAGTACTCCGTCATCGCATGACACAGATTCGCGAACTTCTGATCCTTGACCGGAATAATCACCGTCCACTTTCCCCGGAACGGCGACTTACCCGCCCGCCCTCCGCCGGTACGCGGAGGAATCAGATACCCAGAAACGTTCTGATTCTTGTTCGCGGGGAGCGCGCTCGAATTCTGGAGACGAACTCCCAGGTCCGACAGACTACGGACCTCTTTCGGAAGTTCCCGGACGACTTCCGTCGTTCCGTCGTCCTGCGGAACCTCGCGCAGTACGCGCGGATCGCTGAACTGTTCGTCTTCCATCCCATCGGGACCGACCATAGGACGACCCATTATCGAGATCCGCCCATCGGTCAACATCTGACGCAGCCGGAGCCGGAACAGATCAGCCGGAGACAGAGACGAATTCTGCTGATTCAGCGCGCAGTCATGCAACGCAGCCGTCACAGCCTCGATCCGCTCCGACAAGTCGATCCCGCGTTCCGCGCAGAACTCCGCGAAAATCAGATGTCCCGCGAGCACAGCCGCATACCGGTCGCGCGAACGAGACGACACGTTCCACGTGCGCGTCACGTCCGTCGCCCGCGCGTACAGCTCCGGCAACAGCGAATCGAGCCGGGCGAACTCCCACACAGCGAGAGCCGACCATGCCTGATGTTGTGCCTCGATCGACTCCGGCGACGACAGCCGCTCCGATAGCTGCGTGTCGAACAGCCCTCCGCCCCATTCTTCCGTCAAGTGCGGAAGCACGATCAGCCGTTCCAGCGTGGACGCTCCCGGAATCCGTTCCTCCGACGTCCACCGAATGTTGCCCTGTAGCGCTCCGGACTCCCCCGAAACGACTTTGTTCCGCGACCGATCGACCTGACCCAGCGCGCCACCGCCGGACTCAAACGACCGCGTGATATTCGAGACCTGTTCCCGCGCTTCATTGATTTGGTACTGCGAGTCACCCTTTTTAATCACGTCGTCCGCCGTGATCGAGAATCCGCCGAACATCTTCGCGCGGTACTTCGCTCCCTTAGTAGAGCCGGTACGGTCCCCCAGGTTCATCGCAGGCTTAATCGCGTTGATTCGACCGCGCAGCGTCCGCGACTGAACAGCGTCATACCGCAGAGAGAAGAACGTCTTACCGCTCCCCTTTTCTCCCGACAGGAACGCAGCGACAAAGAACTGCGGTTCCAACGTCGCGACCGGAGCCGTAAACAGCGAACCGAGAAATGCGGCCGGAATCTCCGGGAAAACCGGGATCTCGTCATACGACGCGATCAGCTCCCGGCATCCCGCAGTCACGGTCTCGTCATCGAGATCCGCCGGAGGGGTTACGTCGTAATACCGATACGGCTCCGGGAGCCCAGACAGATCCGTCCGGATCTCCGGCCGCACGTTCCCGGCATCATCGAACACGACGGACTTAGCGCAGAACACGCGCTCCCCGTCATCGGTCCTAACCGGACCCTGGCCCTGAACTGACAGACCCGAATCAGCCATCTCGTTCAGCTTGATCCGGATGTACTTTACCAGCTCCCCGATACAACCGGAGGACGACAGCCCCAACCGGTCAATGTAGGACGCTTTCGACTGCATCTGACGCAGGTCCATAACCGCGATATCCGCCGCACGGACCGCCCCGCCCTTATTCACGGTCCGGATACGCGCATACCATGACCACTCCGGCGGACGCAGCGTCCGCGCGGACGTGATGTCATACGACATGAACGTCTCTAGAACCTCGATCAACCCTTCCCACACAACGACCGGAGGTGAGATCGAGCCGTCTTTCCGCTCCATGCCCAGCTTGATAATGAAACGCTGCGCGGAGCCGTCCGGAGCAAGAACCGGGTTCTTGTCCATGTCACAGATAATCGCGTTCACGTATCGAGTCTGAATCGTGCGAGTCTCCACACGCGAAATAACGAAGAACGCTTCCTCTTTCCGCTTATCGAGGAAGTGAGCCGAATCCAGTAGGACCCAACCCTCCGAACCATCCGGAGGCGAGACGGCCGACATGATCCGCGCGTGCTCTCCCGCGCGCTCGATCAGCCATGTCCGTTCGCGCTCCGGAGCGTCCTCCGGCGAGACGGCCGACAGCGGCCGACCGGTCCGCGTGCGTGCCGTCTTCCCACTGGTCTTGGGCTGTTCGGAGGGAGCCGTCATGACGACTCCCGGACCCAGCTCCGGACCGACCGCGTGTAGGCGGCCGGAGACCGGATATCTTGATAGGGCATCTGGTCTCACCTGACCTTGATTGGGATGGGCGGTCGTTCCAGCGACCGCCCTTCCGCCTGTTTGGGGCTAGATCGCTCTCCCCGTGTCAATAAGACAAACCCGCAGGTCACGGGCATGATCAAACCCAGGCCGGCGGATTCCGCGGACTGTGTTTCCGCAGGTCAGAGCCCTACGGCTTATTGACACGGAGCCGGACATCATCTGGTTTGGGGCTTCCTGGGTCCGCGCGGACCTCGCCTGGGGGTGTGCTCCGCGACGTCCACGCCCGCGACGCGAGCCACGCACGCCCGCAGGACATGGGAGGTTGAAGCGTCCTCCGGCATTCCGAGAGCCTCGCGGGCGAGGCTGAACAGCTCCGGCGACACTGCGGCTTGCAGCACGGGCGTATGTCTCTTCATGGGCGAAACTCCCGAATCCTGAGACCCGAAATTTGCAATACGAAGTGGACGCTAGTGACCGGACGACCGGATCACACGCGACACGCCCACACATCTCGGAGTGACTTTCCGAGATGCATGGGCGAATCGGCATGAACACGATCAGAACGGCGGGTCGTCAGAGAATCCGCCGGACGGCTGACCGCCGGACGTGTCGGCCGTCTCCGGACGCTTGGGCGAGCCGCTCGCCCACGGGTCATCCGGGGGAGCTGCGTCCTTCCGCCGGACCGACTTCCGAACGGCATCCGGCTTGATCGAGACCCAGGTCAGATCCAGACCCACGGAGTCAGCCGTGAGCGTCCAACCGGACCGCTTCTCTTCGGTCTTCCCGTCTACCCAGTGCCGTTCCCGCCACCGACCGGACACGATGACGCGCGTCCCGCGCGTCAAGCTCTCTGCGACGTTCTCAGCGAGGCTCCGCCAGCATTCGACGCGCACGAACGACGGGTCAACGTCGCGGTATCCGCCGGAGGACTTGTCGAACTCTTTGGCGTTGACCGCGATCGAGAACACCGCGACCGGCGTTCCGTTGGGGATGAACCGCAGCTCCGGATCAACGGTCAGGTTCCCGACCGCCGTGAGCTGCATGTCTCCGATTGCCATGATTGACGTTCCTCCCTTGCTAGGGGATCTTGGAACTTCCGAACAGTTGGCACTGTACTACGAATGCTAGAGTCTAGTACAGTCCTAGACATGAACAGACAGGCAGGATCAACGATGTCGCAGCGTAAGACCCCCATGTCGGCCGTTAGCGTCGCCACGTCCACGCGAGACGATCTGAACCGGCTCGCCCTGGACATGGGGGCTGCGGTCGGTAAGCGCGTCTCCATGAACATGCTGGTCTCCGCGATGCTGGGACTCGCGGAGTCGCATCGAGACGACCTGATCGAGGCACTCACGCCAAAGGACACGGAGTCATGAGTGACGTACAGGAAAAGGTGCGTGAGCCCCTGGGCAAGGGTCGTCGCGCGCTCGCGGTGTTTATCGGAATCGCGCTCACGTGCGTGATTCTCGCCCCGATCGTTCTGAGTTCATCGGATCTCGTTCGATGGGCGAACTCCCCCGATGGTCTGGGGATGCCGAAAGAATTCGCCTGGATCGTGTTCGTCGCGCTTGACCTCGCAGCCGCTTCCTGCGTTGGCATGGTCACGTTCGCCGCATGGCGGGGCGAGAGCGCGGGAGCATTCCACGCACTCACGTGGATATTTGCGACGGGAAGCGCGTACGCGAACTACCGGCACGGGATCGAACTCAAAGACAAGGGCAAGGCACAAGACGCATGGTGGTTCTTCCCCGCTATGTCGCTCGCCGGACCGCTCTTGCTTGACGTGACGCTCGCGCGTATTAAGCGCTGGGTCCGCGAAGAACAGCAGACCCAGATGTCCGCCCGCCCGCGATTCGGACCGCGCTGGATTCCCGGAGTCGCGTTCCGCGAGACGGCTCGCGCATGGGCTGCGAGCCGACGCGAGAACATCAGCAAGCCTGCGGAGGCAATCGCCTACGTCCGCGAGTGCTCCGCGCTGTCGGGAATGGGCGAGCCGGACGCGATCCGGTACGCATGGTCCGCGATCCGCTCCCACGATGAATACAGCGTCCGGAAGTGGCTCGCAGCGCGACGGATCACGATCTCTCAGTCCGCGCTAGACGAGACAACGGCCGACCGCCCGCGTACGCCACTCGCCGGACTCAATGACACGGGACCCATTCCCATCCTCCGACCGGAACCGGCTCCCGCTATCGCGGCTCCCGTCGCGGAGCCGACCGAACAGCCGGAGGACGACGGACACGCGCACCTGCGCGACGAAATCGAGACGCTGAACGCGCTTACCAGCAAGCGCGACAAGATCCGGCACGCATTCGCGGTCATCGGGGAATACGACGTCCGCAAAGCTGTCGAATGGCTCGCAGAGCGCGGAGTGTCGGTCGATCGGTCCGACGCATACGCGGTCCGCAAGAACGCGCAAGAGTCCCAGCGGTCAACGACGCTGCGCGCGGTCGGCTCGCAGCCGGAAGGGGAGAACTGACCATGGTCCGCCCGTATTTCACGCTGGAATCCCTCCCCGGAGGGGACGAACGAACGATCTCGCCGGAGCTGATCCAGTCGGCCGCGATCGAACTGACCGCAGTCGCGATCCCCGCGAATGGGGATGCGTGTGACTACGTGCTTCCGTTGAAAGAGGGAGCGCGACCGGTCGCGAAGTTCCTGAGCGACGCGCACACGGTGCCGAACCTGCGCGCTCGCATCTGGGCGACCATGCTCGTTATCGAGCGCTCCCGGATCGAGTCGCACAACGACATGAAACAAGTCGCGATCGACGCAGCCGAACTGTTCGCGACGCTGAACATGGGTCCTGCCAAATAGAAATACGCCCCAGGGCGAGAGTGACAGCTCTCGCCCTGGGACTTCCCAGCGAACGGAGCGCTGAGCATGACCATCCAACCGCATCACGAACGGTCCGGCATCGTGTCGGCCGTCATGGCGACCAAAACCGGTCGTCGCACGGTCGTCGGTGCCGGAGCCTCGATCCCGCTAGGCGGTTACGTCCTCGCGCACGTCCCGATGACCGTCCCCGCCCTTGTCCCCGTGGGACTGGGCACCTGGGCGACGATCACGACGGTCGCGACCGTCGTGATCAAGATCCGGCACATGCGCGAGCGCGCGGAGCTGTCGATCCTGCGGACCCAGGCTGCGCAGGCTCGCGAGGCTCCGCCCGCGACCGTCTACGCGGTACCGGGTACGGGTCTTCCCATGGAGCGGAACGCGCGGACATACTTCCCCGTCGCACAGATAACGGCTTCCGATTCTGAACGAGAAATCGGAGAGTGATCTTATGCCGGTTCAGCGAGTGCGCAACGTCGGGACCGAACCCGCGATCTTCACAGCCGGTCGCGTCGTCGGCCGGTTCGTCTCCGGCCGTCCGATGGACGGGGTTCCGCGCAGCAATGCCACGTTCACACAGCGCGGCACCAAATCCTTGATCCCCCATCGGGACCGTCCGTCTCGATGGATGCAGCTCCCCGGATGGCAGCGTGCCGCGTGGCGAGCCGGGTTCACGGTCCCGACCCTGACCACTCCGGTAGGGCTCTGGGTCGCCCCGATCGCCACGTACACGGCGGACGGAGCGCTCACGGCCGGACTGACCGCCTGGGGGACGTGGCGGACGCGACGCGCGATGCAGCTCCGCAAGCTGAACAAGGAGTGGGTCAAGCCACTCCACTATGCGCTACACAGCGTGATCGGTCAGGAGTACGGCATCCGGCCGTCCGACTACCTACGGGTTCCCCTCGATCTGTGGACGAACGAGGAAACGGCGATGCGGGTTGACCTCCCTGCGGGGTTCAACGGGGACGGGAAGCTCCGCGATTCGGTAGAGCGGATCATCTCCGAAAAACTCGCCCTCCCTGACCTCCGTCTGTCGTGGAACCTCGCGGGAGGGGAACCCCACATCATCGTTCGGCAGGCTCCCCGCCCGCCCGACAAGGCGAAGTTCCTCGACTACCTTCCCCTGATCGACGCAGCTCCCGACTCCGCTCCCCTGTTGGGCATCGGACATCACGGTTCCCCCGTGTCGGTCGATCTGGACACGGAGTCCCCTCACATCCTGGTCTCGATGTCCACGGGCGGAGGGAAGTCGGTTCTTCTCAAGACGATCGCCATTCAAGCGCTCCGGCGGGGAGGGTTCGTCGTCATCTGCGACCGCAAGCGCGTGTCGCACAAGTGGACGCACGGTATTCCGGGGATCGAGTACAACCGCGACATAGCGGAGATCCATAACGCGACCCTGCGGGTAGCGGCGGAGGGAGAACGGCGGTTCGCCGTGATCCAACAGGCCATAGAACAGGGGATCGACCTAGAGACTCTAGACCTGGGCCCGCGTATCTTCCTGCTCATGGAAGAGATGAACGCGACCGTCAAGAAACTCGAAAGCCACTGGGCGAAAGTCCGGCCGAACGGAGCGCAGCGTCAATCGCCCGCGATCGAGGCTCTAGGCGAGATCTTGTTCATGGGTCGGGAAGCGAAGATCCACGTTATCGCGGTCGGTCAGCTCATGACCGCGAAAGCGCTGGGAGGTCCGGAGATGCGGGAATGCTTCTCTACCCGCATCCTCGCCCGGTACAGCCGCAACGCATGGAAAATGCTTGTGCCGGAGGTCTGGCCTCCGCCGAAAGCGTTCCGCAAGTCCGGACGGGTACAAGTCGTCCTCGCGGGCGAGGCACACGAGACCCAAGTATTGTTCGCGACCGATCAGGAAGCGCGCGAGTGGGTACTGTCCGGACCGACCATTACGCGGGCGGTTCCGGTCACCGTTCCGACCGCTCCGGCGGACGGCGAGCCGCTCAGCGAGCCCGTGAGCGTCCCAACGTCCCAAGATGGGTCCTACCTGGGGAACAGCCCTGGGACCGTCCCAGGGGACGTCCCAGCGGCTTTCATCGGGTACACCGACCGGCCGCCCGGCATGGTCCGCCCGAATCTGCACGTGATCAAGGGCGGAACCGGGTTCCCGGAAAGCATGGGAGACGACGAACTGATCGGGCTCCGGGAAGCCTGTCAAGTGCTGATTCCTAACGTCTCTCTGGAGTCTGCGCGAGCCGCCCGCAAGCGTGACGACGAATTTCCCAATCCCGTAACTAAGGGTTCGGGCGGGGAACATCTCTTCCGTAAGACGGATCTGATCCGCTGGGCTCGCAACCGCAAGCGCGCGACCGGCTGACAAGGAGATCAGGCAATGCAACCGGACACGTGGTACGCCATTCACGCGCTCACGGGATGGCTGAACAGTACGAACGAACTGACTCCGCACGAACTGACCCTCCGAATCATGAAAATCGGGGAAGAGTTCGGGGAGGTCGTCAACGCGCACATAGGCACGATCGGGCAGAACCCCAGGAAAGGCACGTACGCCACTCGCAGCGACGTCGCGAAAGAACTGTGTGACGTCATCGTTACGGCTATGGTCGCGCTGAACAGCATGACCGGAAACGTAGACGAAACGCGGGACATCTTCGGTTCGCATCTCGCGGGACTTCTGTCGCGTGTCGATCAGATGAACGGATTCGCAGGGCTGTCCCGCGACGGATGACAATCAGTTAGGGAAAGGGCTCCGGTCGTCGGCCGGAGCCCTTTTCACGTTCCCGGTTCCTTTTCGGTTCCCTACCATTTGGGGAACCTCCCTCCCCGCACCTGGGGAGGTTCCTCCCCGCACTCGCGGGGTTCCCTCCCCTCCGTGTGGGGAACCTCCCTCCCCTCCGTGTGGGGAACTCCCCTGGGGAGCTGTGGGGAGCCGGAGGGGAGGTTCCCCTCCGGCTCCCTGTAGGGCTCTGCGGGGACGGAGGGGAACCGGGGAGGGAACCTCCCCTCCGCCGGAGGGGAGCCCTACAGGGGAGCCCAACAGGGGAGCCGGAGCGGAGATCGTTTCCGGCCGTCCCGACCGCGTGACAGCCGGGTTTGTCTAATAGCGTGTTCGTGCAGGTCATAGGCATGATCAACAGGACGCCGGCCGTTCCCGCGGGCGATGTTTCCGCAGGTCAGAGCGCTACGGCTTATTGACACGGTTCGGTCGGCCGGTTCGGGCGGCTCCCCGTCCGCCTGGGGGAGCCCATCGAGCCGACGTCGGGACGACTCGCGGGGACCGACGTGATCCCCGCGAACGGTCACGCAGCGTTGCGGAGTTCGGGGATGCGGGCGAGATCGTCAAGGCGGCCGGACGGGTCTAAAGAATCTTGGTTGACCCTCTTGCGCGGTGTACCGAAGTGGCACACTATAGAGGTGTACCAAAACGGTACAGCGAATCGAGGAAGGGACTCCCCATGATCTTCGGTAACAACGTCGGAGGCTCGATCAAGATCAACGGTAAGACGGTCGGCTCCGGCGTGTACGTCGGGGACAAACAGCTCCGTTGCGACTGCGGGAACACCGACAACTGGGCATCGCTGACCCAGAACGGCAACAGCGCGGAAGGTCGGTGCGGGGACTGCGGAAGCACAGCGAAGATCGACTAGCGGGCGGCTCCGGCCGACAGCGCGGGCGGCTCCCCAGGGCGGGGAGCCGCCCGCACTTCTGTCTAAAGAATCTTGGGCGAACCTCTTGCGCGGTGTACCAAAGTGGCACACTATAGAGGTGTACCAAAACGGTACAGCGAATCGAGGAAGGGACACAGCCGCGATGTTCAGAAAGGGAGATGTCGTCCGCGACATCGCGACCGGACGAACGGGGATCGTTCAGCACGCGAACCCCCTGACCGACCGATACGAAATCCAGTTCGACGGAGCATTCCGGAACGAGGGACGCGACGGTTCCCAGCTCACGGCGACTCCGGCCGACGTCGCGCTGTCGGTCATCACCTCCGCCGATTTCGGCGCGTACGCAGCCGGACAGATCGACGCGACGCAGGTTCGCTGCGCGCTCTGCGAGACGGCTCCCTGCGAATGCCCAGAGTTCGGAACCCCGGAGTACTTCGCACTCCTTGACCGCAGGCACAACCGGTCATGAACAACCGCACTCGCGGAAACGGGCGGCTCGCCTGGGAGCGAGCCGCCCGGCTCATGCCGTTCATGATCACACTCTGCCTCGCGATGTTCTCCGCGAGCCTGATCGCCTATTACGCATTCGACCGCGCATACCCAGGCATCGCGCTTTCAAGCGGACTGGGCTCCGTGACCGGACTTCTCTGGGCGATCAACAACCGGAAAGGCACGACACGATGAAAATCTCCCGGACCGTGAACGAACCGGCCGACCGCGACAGCGCGGCCGGTCCCGCACAGACAATCACGATCGAGATCGAGCCGGGCGACGACCCATACGGTTTGATCAACGGTCTCGTGATGTCCGACAAGTTCATTCCATGGCTGACCGTGTACGGGAACGCGACGTACTTCTCACAGAACGACGTCGGGGAAGACGAAATGTATTTCGTCCTTGCCCGATTCGGCTCCGTCGCGAATCGCGGCACGGAGAAAATCGGACAGCTCATGGTCATTGCCCGCGATCAGTACGGGATGTCCTGGGGACGCATCGCGACCGCTCTGGACAAGCCACGAACGACGGTCAAGCGACACATCACGAACGAACGTCGCAGCCTCGCGAATGCGGGGATCTGGTACGACGCGAACGGAGAGCATAAGTCCGAATCGACAACCGCCATGAAAATGGCTCTCGCCCGCGAGAGCCACGAAAACGACTGACCCAACAAAATACCGGGCGGGGAGAACCCGTCAAAGCGCTCCCCGCCCGGCTGTCCCCGGAAGGACAAACCACATGGTACACGCGATCACATTCGCAGTCGTATTCGCCACGCTGTACGCAGCCCATCACGTCGGGGATCACTGGGTACAGACGTACCGACAAGTCATCGGTAAGGCTCGCCCCGATTGGTCCGGCCGACTCGCCTGCGTCCGGCACGTCATCACCATGACGATTACCAAAATCGCCATGCTCGCGCTCGCGGTCGCCGTACTGGACATCCGGCTTTCGGTCAAGCTGACCGCGCTCGCGCTCACAATCGACGCGATCTCCCATTACTGGGCTGACCGCCGGACGACGCTCGCCAAACTCGCAGCCATTATCAACAAAAGCGAGTACTTCGCATTCGGATCGCCCCGACCGGACCGCGACGACAACCCGACCGCCGGAACCGGAGCATTCCATCTCGATCAGTCCTTCCATATCGTGTTCATCTGGGTTACCGCCCTGATCATCGCTCTGTGAGAGACACGCCATGAACAGCGAAGAAAAGGAAGTCCTGCGAGGACTGTCGATCATGCTGGGAATCGGCATGGTGTTCCTGTTCCTCCCCGACAAGGTTCGTTACGCGGTCGGGGCGATCCTGATTGGCATCCTCGCGCTACTGCTGACCTCCGTCGTCATCGGAATGACGGTCATCCTCCGCAGGCTCCGCGAATACGAGAACGACGCAGCCAACCGATTCGATCAGGCAACCCCGCGCGTCATCCGGCTCACTGTCGAAAGAGAAGACTGACATGCCCTCCCGCGACGACCTATACAAGTCGCTCGATGACCTCCCCGCCGAACACCGCCCATTCGCGCAAGAACTCATCCTCGCCCAATACCAACGACTGACCGGCGAGATCACACAGCAGATCAACCGGCGCGAGTCCGTCACGACTCAGGTATTCGCTGCGCTGGGCTCCGTCTTCACAATGACGGTTCTCGCGTTCACGGCCGGACAATGGGTCAAGCAACCCCTGATCGGGCTCTACGGCGCGAGCATCGCGGCTCTCATCCTCCCCGTCCTACTGCTGTTCCTGTTCGCCAAATACGAACACGCAGACCTGCGCATCGGGCAACTCGCGTACTGGGTCCGCGACCAAATCGAGCCGCTCATGCCGGACGGCATGGGATGGGACAGCCGGAGGCGAGAGCACTTCCCCGCCCGCCCATGGCTGCGAGGCTCCCAGCAATACCCAGCGCTCGCACAGCCCAGGAACCTCCAACTGTGGGCGACTCGCGCTCTGGTCTGCGCGCTCGATGGGCTCGCGCTCAGCGTCGGCATATCCGCCCTGACCGCGACTCTCGTGATCGGACCATGGTGGACATGGCTCGCCGGAACGGCCGGACTCGCGCTAGTCCTGACCTCCGCAACCGCGAGCGTCGTCACGCTCGCCCTTACCCGCCATTCCCGATGACCGGCTGACAGTCCGCGCTATCCGGCCGACACAGAGCCCCTGACCCATGGAGCGGTCAGGGGCTCTGTCGCGTCGAAAAGGTCTGGAATCTAGATCAGGACCGACTTACGCTCGATGTCCTCGCCACTCCCCAGGGAGGTACGGCAGATGCGATCCCTCCGACCGCTCCCCGCGTACGTCTGCGTCGCTGTGCTGACCGTGAGCGCGTGTTCCGGCTCCGGTCGGAGCGACCCTCCCCAACCGGCTCCCGTCCGCTCTCCGGCCGTCTCACAGCCTCCGGGGACGGCCGGACCCTGTACCGCCGGACCTGGGTCGCTGTCCTGCGCAGTGAGCGGACCCAGCTCATGACCGCCCCGCACAGCTCCCAGAATCCGCAGCGTCCGCAGACCTCGCAGCCTCCGCAGCCTCCGCCGTTCTATCGACCGCGCAAATCCGCGCTTCACATCCTGTTCAGCTCCGATTTCTCCGACTCCGTGACGCTGCGAGTCGTCAAAGTCGCATACCGCGCGGTCATCGCGCTCACAGTACTAAGCGTCCTATTCTGGATATGGTTCGCGCTCGCGCTCCCCGATTGGATGGGATGGATAATCAAACTACTCATCTGCATCGCGAGCCCAATCATGGGAATCGTCTTTCTCGGATTCGTGCGAATGGGCTGTGAATACATCATCGCCATGCAAGCGCTAAACGGCAAAGTCCATGATCTAGACCGGAAAGTCGATTACCTCGCCCGAAACACCTGGGAACGCAGTCAGCGCGACAACGGCAAGGGTTCGACGTGAGCCCGTGGACGATATACCTAATCACGACTCTCGCACTGTCGGCCGTCTTTGAAATATTCATCCGTCGTCGGCTCTGGGAAATGGTAAGAAAACCGGGCGAGCAATACCCGTCTATCCCCGCAGTCGCCCGCCGGATCGACACTTCCCTACAGCGTGCGCTAATTAGCAAAACCCAACCCCGCGAATCCAAATCAATCGCCCGTCAACCCTCCGAACGAAACGGAGACATCACATGGAAGGACTCATCACACTAGGCGCAATCGCTCTGATGTTCCTCTTGCCGCTCTATGCGTTCGGGCATAGGCGGGGCGGACGGATCAAAATCCGCTACGGACCATCGAGGACAGCGCAGGCCGGAATGTGGTTCGCGCGGGGAGCCGTACACATTCCCGTGTACGCAGTGATCTACTGGTATGTATCCCTCCCGCTTATCGCGGTCGGCACGCTGGGATACGTCATCTATTCCATCGTGAACTGACCGGAGCCCCTGACCGCCCCGCAGGGTCAGGGGCTCTGCTGTGCGCGGACACGAGACCGGCCGGACAGCCTCTAGACCTCCGCTCCCGGACCTGACTCGCAGGCCGGTCGGTCGGAGCCGGGAGAGCCGCTCTCAGAGCCGCCGGACCGTCCAACCGGCCGACGCTGAACGCACAGCGTCGCCCATACGACCGTGCCAGCATTCACGCCCGCGACCAATAGCGGAATTACTACCTGAGCGATGACGTTCATAAGCGCTAGCGAAGCACGCGAACCCGGTAAAGAAAGCGGTACAGAACCCGGTACGAAAACCGGTAAAGAATGGGGTAAGATCAAATCGCGGGACAGTTTCTAAAAGTCTTAGATGATCAGAAGAAAAGACGGAAGAATGGTCGTGAATTTGCGTTATCAAAGAGTTATTCAGAAGTTTAGGCGAAAGCCTTGACACAAGACGAAATTTATGGTAGCGCGCAGCGC
>NZ_JBIRBA010000059.1:0-10616 GCF_044326345.1 Actinomadura sp. 9N215
GCGGGCGGGGCACCGGCGGCAGGGACGGCGGCGTTCCACGGCGAACCCGCCGCCGACGTGTTCGACGTCCTGCGCGCCGCACCCGCCCGCATCGACCTGACACCCGGCGTCCCCGACCTGTCGGCGTTCCCCCGCGCCGCCTGGCAGCGCGCCGAACGCACCGTCCTGCGCCACCTGCCCGCGCCCGCCCTCGGCTACGGCGACCCCCGCGGCACGCCCGCGCTCCGCACCGCCGCCGCGCACTGGCTCGCCCGCAACCGCGGCGTCCGCGCCGACCCCGCACAGATCGTCATCGTCGCCGGCACCGCACAGGCCCTCGGGCTCGTCGCCCGCGTCCTGACCCGCGACGGCGCCGGCACGATCGCCGTCGAGGACCCCGGCTCCCTCGGCGTCCGCCAGCACCTGAACCACTGGGGCCTGCGCACCCCGCCCGTCCCCGTCGACGCCGGCGGCGTCCGCGTCGACGCGCTCCGCGCGACCGGCGCGCCCGCCGCGCTGCTCACCCCCGCCCACCAGTTCCCGACCGGCGCCGTCCTCACCGGGCCCCGCCGCCGCGACCTGCTGCGCTGGGCCGCCGCCGGAGGCCTGATCATCGAGGACGACTACGACGCCGAGCACCGCTACGGCCGCCCGCCCGTCCCGGCGCTGCGGTCCCTGCTCACCGACCGCGTCTTCTACGCCGGCAGCGTGTCCAAACTGCTGGCCCCCGCACTGCGGACCGGATGGCTGCTGCCGCCGCCCGCCCACCTGGACGCCGTCGTGGAGGAGAAGCGCTTCGCCGACCTCGGCAACCCGGCCCTGCCGCAGCTCGTCCTCGCCGAGCTGATGGAGTCGGGGGAGATGGAGCGGCGCCTGCGGCTGCTGCGCCGCCGCCACCGCGCCCGCCGCGACACCATGATCGACGCGATCGGCGCGCACCTGCCGGGAGCCGCCGTGCACGGCACCGCCGCCGGGCTGCACCTCACCGTCACCTTCACCGGCCGGTTCCGCGACACCGACCTCGCCGCCGCGGCGCTGGAACGCGGCGTCAAGACCCAGCCGCTGTCCTGGCACGCCCAGCTGCCCGGACCGCCGGGCCTGGTCCTCGGCTACGCCGCCGTGCCCGCCTCCGACATCACCGCCGGGATCGCCGCCATCGGCACGGCCCTGCGCGACCTGCCCTGACCTGCCGCGGTGCCCGCGCTGCACTCTGTCAGCCGCCCACCTGTCAGCCGCCTGGTCGGGCGGCTGGTCAGCCGACGAGGGTCTCGGCGTCCCACAGGTCCCGGTACGGGCCCGGCGCCGCCAGCAGATCGCCGTGCCGGCCGCGCTGCACCACCCGCCCCCGGTCCAGCACCACCACCTCGTCGGCCGCGTCCAGCGCCGCGAGACGGTGCGTCACCAGCAGCAGCGTCCCGCCGCCCGGCCACGACAGCAGATCCCGGGTGACCGCGTCCGCCGCCGCCGGGTCCAGCGCCTCGGCCGGCTCGTCCAGCAGCAGCACCGGAGGGTCGGCCAGCAGCGCCCGCGCCAGCAGCAGCCGCTGCCGCTGCCCGCCCGACAGGCCCCGGCCGCCCGCGCCGACCACCGTGTCCCACCCGTCCGGCAGCGCCTCCACCACCTCCCGGAACCGGGCCCGCTCCGCCGCCGCCCGCAACCGCGCCTCGTCGGCGTCCGGACGGGCCAGCAGCAGGTTCGCGCGGACCGTCCCGGCGAACACGTGCGCGTCCTGCGTCAGCCCCCGCACCGCCGCCCGCACCTCCTCGTCCGCGTCCGGGCCCTGCACCCGCCCGCCCACCACCACCGCACCCGAACCCGCCGCCACCTCACCGGCCACCGCCGCCAGCAGCGTGCTCTTGCCCGCCCCGCTCGCCCCCACCACCGCGACCCGCCCGCCCCGCGCCACCCGCAGATCGACCCCGTCCAGCGCGACGGACGACCCGTAGGACACCCGCACCCCCAGCAGCTCCACCTCCAACGGCCCACGCGGCACCGGCCGCCCCGACCCCGACCCCGGCGCGGGCGCCGGGGGAGCGGAAAGCACCGCACCCACCCGCCGCAGCGACGGCCACACCTCCCGCAGCCGCCGCGCCGCCGACGCCAGCGGCAGCACCGACTCCACCGCCACCAGCGACGTCAACGCCAGCACCGCCACGCCCACCTCGTCCAACCCCGCGCCCAGACCCGCCCACAGCACCGCCCCGACCACGCCGCCCTGCACCACGAAACCGGCCGCCGCCACCGCCGCCGACACCCGCGCACCCGCCCGCTCCGCACGCGCCAGCCGCTCCGCCGCGTCCCCGGCCCGCGCCGCGAACCGCGCCGACGCACCGAACATCGCCAGATCCGGCGCCCCCTCCAGCACGTCCAGCGACCGCACCGCCAGCGCCTCACGCGCCGCCGCCATCCGCGCCGCCGCCCGGCCGCCCGCCAGCGCCGCCACCCCCGGCAGCACCACCCCCGCCACCAGCAGGCCCCCTGCCAGCACCACCGCCGCCGGAACCCACACCGCCCCGCACACCGCCACCCCCGCGACCCCGCACCCCACCGCCGCCACCGCCGGCAGGACGCACCGCAACAGCAGATCCTGGACGGCGTCGACATCCGACACCATCCGCGTCAGCGCGTCACCGTCCCGCACCTCCCGCCGCGCCACGGGCCCCGCCGCCAGCGCGTCGAACACCCGGCCCCGCAACTCCGCCAGCGCCCGCAACGCCGCGTCATGCCCCGCCAGCCGCTCCACATACCGCAGCGACCCCTTCGCCAGCGCGAACCCCCGCACCGCCACGATCGCCAGCGACAGCGCCGCCAGCTCCGGCCGCTGCGACGCCCGCGCGATCAACCACGCCGCCGCCGCGATCAGCCCCAGCCCGCACAGCTCCGCCGCCGCACCCGCCAGCCCCGCCGCCACCCGCCGCCCCCCATGCGGCCGCCCCGCCCCCCCACACAACCCCCGCCCCGCCCCACCGGACGGACCCGCCCCCGCCCTCGCCAGTCCCGGTCATGCCGCCTCCTCCCGCGCCCCGCCCACGACCCGGCCGCCCTCCAACCGCACCACCCGATCCACCACGCCCAGCAACGCCGGACGATGCGCCACCAGCACCGCCGTCCGCCCCACCAGCAACCGCGCCGCCGCGTCCACCAGCACCCGCTCACTACGCAGATCCAGCCGCGCCGTCGGCTCGTCCCACAACACCACCGGACCACCCGACAACCACGCCCGCGCCACCGCCAGCCGCTGCCGCTGACCCGCCGACAACCCCGCACCGCCCTCACCCAGCACCGTCGCGAACCCCTCCGGCAACCCCTCCACGAACCCCGCCGCGCCCGCCGCCCGCACCGCCTCCACCACCCGCTCCTCACTCGCACACGGATCACCCAGCCGGACGTTGTCCGCCACCGACGCCGCGAACAGATGCGGACGCTGCGGCACCCACCCCACCCGCGACCGCCACGCCACCGCGTCCAACTCCGCCACATCCACACCATCGACCAGCACCCGCCCCGAATCCGGCACCACCAACCCCGCCAACACCAGCAACAACGTCGACTTACCCGCCCCCGACGGACCCGTCACCGCCACCCGCTCACCCGCCCCCACCCGCAACGACACCCCGTCCAACGCCGCCACACCCGACCCCGGATACCGCACCGTTACCCCCTCCACCACGATCTCCGGCGCACCCGAACCCGGCACCACCCGCCCACCCGAAACCACCGCCGGCACGTCCAGCGCCGCGAACGCCGCCTCCGCCGCCGCCACCCCCTCCGCACTCGCATGGAACCGCTGCCCCAACGCCCGCAACGGCAGATACACCTCCGGCGTCAACACCAACACCAGCAAACCCGCCGACAACGCCATCTCCCCGTCCAGCAACCGCAACCCCACCGGCACCGCCACCAACGCCACCGACAACGCGCACACCAGCTCCAGCACCAGCGACGACAGGAACGCCACCCGCAACGCCCGCACACTCGCCCGCCGATGCTCGGCCGCCAACTCCCGCACCACCCCCGACTGATGCCCCGCCCGCCCGAACGCCCGCAACGTCGAAAGACCCGCCAGCACATCCCGGAAATGCCCGCCCAACCGATGCAGCAGCCCCCACTGACGACCCGTCAACGCCGCCGTCCGCAACCCCACCAACGCCCCGAACACCGGAACCAGCGGCACCGTCACCAGCACCACCACCGCCGACGCCCAATCCACCGTCACCAACCACGCCAGCACCACCACCGGAACCACACACGCCGCCAGCAACTGCGGCACATACCCCGTGAAAAACGGATCCACCGCGTCCAAACCACGCGTCAACAACGTCACCCGCGCCCCCGCATCACCCACCGGACGCCCCAACAACGCACCCCGCAACCCCCGCTTCACCTCAGCCGCCGCACGACCCGCCACCACCGCCACCACCCACCCCACCAAAGCCCGCCCCGCCACCACACCCACCAACCACGGCAACGGACCCGCATCCAACCCCGCCACAGCCCGCACCAACAACTCCGCCTGCACCACCAACAGCACACCCTGCACCGCCGCCAGCACACCCAACACCGCCGGCACCCGCCGGGGGAGACCCCGCAGCAAACGCCGCTCGACACCCTTCACCACAACCCCCCGCCCTACAGGTACGAGGGCGACTCCACCCGCCCACGGAACGTCCACCACACCAGCGCCTGCGACCCCACCAGCAACGGCAACACCACCACCGTCGTCACCGCCGTCATCGTCAACCCCGCACCCTCCGCCACCACCCGCGACCACGACACCTCCACACCCGCCACCACCGGCGCCGACGCCATCACCAACGCCGACAACCCGAACCGCGACGGAACCCGCGCTGCCCGCCCCGCCAACCCCACGGGCAACCGCCACCGCGCGAACCCCGCACCATGCCACGCGAACAACACCGCCAACGGCAACCCCAGCACACTCCCTGCATTCAAACCGCCACCCGCCAGCAACGACCCCAGCACCGACCCCCACGCCAACGCCAACGCCCAACTCCCCGCCACGATCGCCGCATCACACCCGCCCCGCCACCCCGACGCGTCCACCCGCCCCCGCAACCACAACCCCATGTCCCGCACCACCCAACCGAACAACAGCACCGCGAACACCGGATACAGCTCCTCCAGCAACTCATGCTCCAACCCCGGGAACGCACCCGCCACCAGCCCCGCCGACGCCACCAACCACACCTCGTTCCCCAAGAAGAACGGCGCGAACGACGCGATCACCAACCGCCGCTCCCGCTGATCCCGCCCCAGCCACGGCAACAGCATCCCCACCCCGATGTCCGCACCGGCCAGCACCAGGTACCCGGCCGAGAACACCGCCAGCAACACCACCGCGAGAGCATCCATCACCAGGCTCCTGTCAAAGTTTCGGACGGACCAGTCTCAGAACGTCGGGCTCATCACCGAAGACGCCGGCTCCACCGGGGGAGAGACCCCCAGCCCCGACCCCTCAGGACCCCGCCGCGCGAACCGCACCAGCAACCACGCGTTCACCCCGAACAACACCGCGAACAACACCGAGAACGCCGCGAACGACGCCGTCATCGTCCCCGAACCCACCCCCGGCGACACCGCGTCCCGCGTCTTCAACACCCCGTACACCATCCACGGCTGCCGCCCCACCTCACGGAACAACCACCCCGACACCATCGCCACATACGGCAACGGCACCGCCGCGATCATCACCACATGGAACACCCGCCCCCGCACCAGCCACCGCCCGAACGGAACCTTCACCAACGCCACCACCGCCAACAACAACATCAACGACCACATCACCGTCATCAACGCCTCACCCACCCCCGCCAAACCCGGCGCCATGTAATCGTCCGGCCCGAACCGCTCCCTGAACCGCGCCACCTCCGCCGCCGCGTCAGCACCCCCCACCTTCGTCGGCTGCGCATACGCGAACTGCGCCCCACCGAACACCACCGCCGGCATCACCGACACCATCACCGCCAGCAACCCGATCCGCATCGACCGCCGGAAGAACTCCACCTCCACCGTCCGCCGCAACAAGTGAAAACCACTCACCCCCGCCATGAAGAACCCCGCCGTCAACAAACCCCCGAACAACACATGAAAGAACGCCAGCACCGCCGCCGGATTCGTCAACAACGCCCACGCGTCCGTCAACCGCGCCACACCGTCCACCATCTCGAAACCCACCGGACGCTGCAGCCACCCATTCGCCACCAACACGAAATACGCCGACAGATAAGCCGTCAACGTCACCACCCAGATCAACCCCAGATGCGCCCACCTGTTCAACCGATCCCACCCGAAAATCCACAACCCCAAAAACGTCGACTCCACAAAGAACGCCACGATCGTCTCCAACGCCAACGGCGCCCCGAAAACACCCCCCGTGACCCGCGACATCCCCGACCAGTTCAACCCGAACTGAAACTCCATCACCAAACCCGTGACGATCCCCACCGCATAATTCACCACATACAACTGCCCCCAGAACCGCGTCATCCGCTCATGCACCGCACTGCCCGACACCGCCGCACGCGTCTGCGTCAACGCCACCAACGTCGCCAGCCCCAACGTCAACGCCACGAACAGAAAATGCGTCCCGGCCGTCAACGCGAACTGTACCCGCGCCAGCACCAGCGGGTCCCCACCCATGAGCGCACTCCAATAATCGGCCCGAAACGACCCCACGATCCTCGACCCCCGCACCCCACCACCGAATCGGGCCCGAGCGTTCAACCACCCTGCGCCTTTCGCGCAGCCCCACCCCGCCGCCTACATCTCCCGATGTACACGCCCACGCCACCCCGCCAACCCCAGGACGACCGCCACCACCACATACGGCACCGCCACCGCCCCCACCAACACCCCCGCACCCGCCCACCGCGACCCCACCGCATACCCCACGAACACCAACAACGCCACCGACTCCGCACCCAACCCCGCCACCGACGTCACCGTCGCCCGCGCCCCATCACCGATCCGCTCCTGCAACCGCGCGTCCGCCGCCGCGATCGCCCACCGGAACACCCCGAACGCCGCACCCACCAGAACCATCCCGCCCGGCCGCTCACCCAACGAACCCGCCGCCAACAACACCGCACCCACCGCCAGCAACGGCGCCAACCACCGCACCCCACGACCCGCCAACCACCCCCCGACCGCATCACCGACCGTCACCACCAGCACCAACAACGGCACCGACACCGCAGCCACACCCGTCGACCGCACCAGCAACGGCACGTACTCGTCCAACGACGCCAAACCCTCCACCACCATCACCAGAACCAGCGACCACCGCACCGCCGGCTCCCCGCGCACCTGCGCCCACCCCGCACGCACCACCGACCCCAGCGACGCCTCCCGCCCACCCTCCGCACCACTCCCACGCGACTCCGGCAACCACCACCCCGCCACCGCACACGCCACACAAACGGCCACACTCGCCGCACCCAACGCCCGATAACCCCCCACCGCCAGCACCGGCGCCGCCAACGCCGACGCCGCCACCACCCCCACCAGCGACATCGCCTCCGACCGCCCGATCAACCGCGCATACGACCCCGCCGCCCCCACCCGCTCCAGCTCCTCGTACACCAGCGCCTGCATCGTCCCCGAACGCAACGCCGACCCCGCACCCCACAACACGAAACCCGCCGCGAACACCGGATACGAGGGGAACAACGACCACAACCCGAAACCCGCACCCGACAGCAGGGGAGCGACCACCAGCAGCGAACGGCGCGAGAACACGTCCGCCCACACACCGGACGGCACCTCAAGCGCGAACGTCGTGACCGACCAGATCACGAACAGCGACGAGATCGCGGCGGGGGACAACCCGGTGTCGGCGAAAAGCACCGCGTACACCGGATACAGAAGAACGAAATCCTCGAGGAACGCGTAGGCGTACAGCCTCCGCGCGAGCCCCGCCTCAGGTGAAGATCAATGTCGCCAGGTCATACTCCGCACCCTAACCGCACCCCACCGCCCACCGCACCCGCAAATCCCGCCCGAAAGCCGAGAGAGGAACGGGGGAGCGGGGGAGCGCAGCCCTTCACACCAAGCGGTCAGCGCATCCGGCGACACGGACCACGCGGGCGTCCGGCAAGGCGAAAAATAGTTCGCAGGATCCCGGAGAGAATAGCCGTCCGCACAGACTCGAATACCCACTGTGATCACCGACCATCGGGCAGGGTCGCACGGGCCCTACCCGCCGCACAGAATGGCGGAGGCGACCCGCACCGACTCCCCGACGCCCAGCCGGGCGCGCAACGCTTTTCACGGCAGACGGCATCGTCGGGACACCACCCGCGATCACGCCGTCGGCTCTCTATCGGAAGCGGGGCTCCGCTCTACTTAACATAATGTACATTATCGACCAATGATCAAGTCGGGTGGAAGCGGGGCGAAACGGGCGGTGTGCTCCGGTGTCACGCGGTGAGCGCGATCCAGTACCGGTCCTCGCCGCGGGCGCGGCCGTCATGAACGCCGCCGTTGGCGACGATGACGCGGCGGGACGGCTCGTTGTCGGCGGCGCAGGTCAGCAGGACGCGCTCCAGCCCGAGCCGCCGGCATTCGGCCAGCCCCGCGGCGAGCATCCGCGTGGCGTGTCCCCGCCGCCGCCACGCCGGGACGACGTGGTAGCCGATGTGGCCGCCGACCTCGGCGAGCTCGGATGTGAGGCGGTGCCGCACGATGAGCGTCCCGAGGTAATGCTCGCCCGACACGTACCAGAACGTGCTGCAGGGCACGTCCCAGCGGTGCCGCACGCCGCGGTGCTCGGCGACGAACGCGCCGAAGTCCGCGCGGGCCGGGTCGAGCCAGTCGGTGGACGCGCCGCTGGTCAGGCAGTCGTCCCACTCCCCGGCCAGGAAGGATTCGCGCACCGCCGTCGTCGGCTGGACGAGCCGCGGCGCCTGGAGAAGATCGTTCACTCGCCCGAGTATCCCCCTCCTCCGCCTCCGGGACGGGCCGTACACCCAGAGCGAAAAGCGACTAACCGGACAGAAGCCGAATTCTGTATGGTGTACGGAGTTCAGCGCTCCGGTTGGATGGCGTGTGCGTGATCGCCGGCTCGATGGGGCCGTCGTCGCTCTGTTCGCGAGTGGCGAGGGGGTGTCGGATCGCGTGCTCGTAGGGTGAGCGGTGTGAGTGTGCTGCGGTCCGTCGGGTTGTTCGTGCTGGCCGCGCTGGCGGAGATCGGCGGCGCGTGGCTGGTGTGGCAGGGATGGCGCGAGCAGCGCGGTCCGCTGTGGATCGCGGGCGGCGTCCTGGCTCTGGGCGCGTACGGGTTCGCGGCGACGTTCCAGCCCTCCCCCGACTTCGGGCGGATCCTGGCGGCCTACGGCGGCGTGTTCGTGGCGGGGTCGCTGGCGTGGGGCGTGCTCGTGGACGGTTTCCGTCCCGACCGGTGGGACGTCGCCGGGGCGCTGGTCTGCCTCGCCGGAGTCGCCGTGATCATGTACGCGCCGCGGGGCTGAGCCCCGCTCCGGCGGCCCCGCTCTCCCAGGCCCGCTCCCCCGGCCCCTCCCCTGGGGTTCAGGGGAGGAGGTCGGTGAAGCGGAGCGCGTCGTGGACGGCGGCGCCGCCGGGGTCGTTGTTGAAGTAGACGTAGGCGTCGTCGGCGCGGTCGAGTTCGCGCGTCCAGGTCCGGAGTGTGGCGTCGTCGTAGCGGGGCCAGGGCTGTGCGGGGCCTTCGTGGAACCGCAGGTAGAGCCAGCTGGTGGTCCGCCACAGGGGTGTCAGGGGGCGGCCGAGGCGGTCGGCCCAGCAGAGGGCGGCGCGGTGGTGTCGCAGGACGTCGTGTGTCTCGTCCGTCCACCATGAGGGGTGCCGGGGCTCGACGGCGACGCGGACGTCGTCGGGGAATCGGCGCAGGCAGGCGTCGAGGCGGGCGGGGTCGGCGCGCAGGGTCGGGGGGAGCTGGAGCAGGACGGGGCCGAGTTTGGCGCCGAGGCCGGCGGCGGTGTTCATGAGGCGGGCGACGGGTTCGGCGGGGTCGGTGAGGCGTTTCATGTGGGTGAGGTAGCGGCTGGCCTTGACCGCCATGACGAAGCCGGGCGGGGTGGCGTCACGCCATCGTTCGAAGGTGCCGCGGGCGGGGAGGCGGTAGAAGGCGTTGTTGTTCTCCACGGTGGTGAAGGTTTCGGCGTAGTGGTGGAGCCAGCGCCGCTGCGGGAGGCCGGGCGGGTAGAGGACGTCGCGCCAGTCGGTGTATTGCCAGCCGGATGTGCCGATCCGCATCCGGTTCTCCTCTCCCCCGGGTTCGGTGTGCGTGCGGTGGTGGTACCCGGTGAGTGGCGGGTGTTGCGGGTGGGGGTTGGCCGGCGGGTTCTGTCGGTGGCGGGGGGTAGCGTCCGGCGGGTGCGTCCCTCTGCTGTTCAGCGCCTGACCGTTGCCGAGACCGCCGACCGTTACGCGGAGATGGTGCGTGCCAAGACCTCGACGGGTGCGCTGACGCCGCGGACGGCGGAGGTGTACGTGCGGGACGTGATGACGTTCGCCGACCTGGCGGGCGGTGAGCGGGTGCTGGACGATCTGTCGGGCCAGGACGTCGACGCGGTGCTGCTGGCGTTCGCGCGCAAGCCGGATGCGCGGCGGCGGGCGTCCGGGACGGGGTCGTCCGGGAC